>NZ_CP073588.1:3332500-3632500 GCF_021560015.1 Shewanella vesiculosa
TGCCGCCAGCGTTCAATCTGAGCCATGATCAAACTCTTCAATTAAAGTTTTTTGAATCTTACGATTCGGCTCAATGAATTCTGATTGCTTATCTCACCGAAGTGAAATAAGTCTTTGTACATATTACTATGAACATTCATCGTTGCATTGAGTGTAAATTTTTTTGATTGCCAACATTCCGAAGAACAGAAGACAATTTCGAATAACTCAATACCTGTGAATGTCCACACAGATTTCTTGTTTAGATTGTTAAAGAACGTGATGTCGATTTTTCAGACATCGCCGTAAGACGCTAGGTCGTTGGCTTGGGGTGC
This sequence comes from Shewanella vesiculosa, assembly GCF_021560015.1. Lineage (NCBI taxonomy): Bacteria > Pseudomonadati > Pseudomonadota > Gammaproteobacteria > Alteromonadales > Shewanellaceae > Shewanella > Shewanella vesiculosa. The sequence goes on from NZ_CP073588.1 coordinate 3,332,815, forward strand.
GTATTTTACGCTTTCCCGTGTCGGCGTCAAGTGTTTTTTCAAACTTTCTTTTCGCCTTGAATCCAGTGATATGAACCACTTAACTCAACCCAACTCGGTAACCGCTTTCGCTGTCTGCCGTGTCAGTGGATGCGCATTATAGGCAGCTTAAGATTTAGTGCAAGGCCTTTTTAAACAAAAAAGGATCGCTTGGCGATCTTTTCACCAAAAGCGATCCTTTTTCGTATTTTAAGTCATATTATGACTATTTATTGTACTTTTTTAGTGCCTTTACGAAACTGTTCAAGGAAGCTAATGACATTTTTATCATCCCAATCGACATAAGAACGCACATAAGCCACCAGCTCACCTTGTTCATTTAAGATAAATGTCGCAGGAATGGTATCCAGCGGGAAAACATCACGTAGTCGTTGTTGCGGATCAAAATACGAGTTAAATGTGGGTAAACCAAGAGATTCTAAAAATGGTTGCACAATAGCCACGGCTTCAGCATCAATCGAAATAGGTAATAGTGCAAAATGTGCAGCATCTAGAGTTTGATCTAATCGATTGAGTGCTGGAAGTTCTCTGACACAAGGTGGGCACCAAGTAGCCCAAAGATTAATAACGACGACTTTGCCCTTATATTGGTCAAAGTTAACCGGCTCACCAACGATATCGCTAAAATCGACTAGCGCTACCGGGAATGGCTGCGGCAATATATTGATTCGCTCTAGCGTTGAATCAGTGGTTTGCTCAGCCGCAGCTTGCATGCCGGGATATGCATTTACACCACTTGCAATACCCATAAGAAAGAAGCTAGTGAAGATAAACGCAAACCACTGTTTCAAAGTTAATACTCCAATCTGTTATTTAGCCGCTTTATTACGATTTAATAACGCATCTAATTCGGCTTGCTGCTCTGCCGACAAAGTTGTGGATTCTGTTGCTTGGATCCGTTGTTTTCGCACAAAGATAAAGCCAATAAACAGTCCCAAAATAAGTAACCCGAATGGACCAAGCCATAAAAGATAGGTTTTCGAATCTAACTTAGGATTATACAAAACAAAGTCACCGTAGCGACTAGTCATAAATTCGATGATGTCTGAGTCTGACTTGCCATTATCTACCATTTTATAGACTTCAAGACGTAAATCTTGCGCAACAGGAGAATTTGAATCGACTAAGTTTTGATTCTGACACTGAGGACAACGCAACTGATGTGCGAGTGACAAGGCCCTTTGCTGATTATCTACTGATTTAAACTCATAGGTATCGACTGGAGTAGCCAATACGTTCAGAGAAAAAAGTAAACTAGTACAAGCCAACATCATTTTAAATATACATTTCATTACGATGCCCCATCAAGTTTTGCTTCAGCTTGTAATTGCTGGATCATCGGATACAAGGTTTGTGTCCAAACCGTTTGGTCAATGGGACCAGCATAGCGATAACGAATAATACCGTTATGATCAACAATGAAGGTTTCTGGTGCGCCATAAACCCCAAGGTCGAGGCCCAAGCGACCATCCTTATCATAGATATTAACTGTGTATGGATCGCCTTGAGTCGTTAACTCTTTGACAGCTAATGCTCGTTCGTCACGATAATTGATACCGTATATAGGTAACAAATTACGCTTAGATAACATCATTAAATAAGGATGTTCATATTTACATGCTGGACACCAAGTCGCCCAAAAGTTCAACATCAATACTTTTGCGGGCAAATCTTTCTCAGTCAAGACTTCACTAGGTACTTCCAAGCGCTCGAGCTGGAAAGCCGGGACAGGCTTTCCTTCTAATGCAGAATCGAGCACTTTAGGATTGAGAAATAATCCTTGATATAAAAACACGCCCATACCTAAAAATATAACCAAAGGTATAAACAGTACAAACTTCTTCATAATGTCTCCGAGTTAATTAAGCTGTCGCTAATTTTGCTTTTACTGCTTCTTCTGTAGCAACTTGCTTCACACGATAACGTTTATCTGATGCTGCTAAGAAGCCACCAATCATCATAAAGATCGAACCAAACCACAACCAACGTACAAACGGCTTGTAGTTAAGACGCACAGCAAACTCAGTTAAATTAATTGGGTCGCCCATAGTGACATATAAGTCACGGAACAAGCCCCAATCAATACCCGCTTCAGTCATATCCATAGTGCGCACGTTGTACTGACGACGGTCAGGTTTTAATAAAGTGATAAATTCATCATCTTTATAAATCTCAATTTGACCTTGTTGCGCAGTATAGTTAGGACCGACGACATTTTTAGTTTCTAAATACTTAAATGTATAACCTGCTAGTTCTTGGCTTATTCCAGGTCCCATGCGTACGCTTTTCTCGATCGAATAATTAGAGACAATTGTTGCCCCCATTACCGATACCGCGATACCAAAGTGGGCAAAGAGCATGCCGAGCTGACTACGCCCGATTCGGTTAAGACTGATGCCACCCTCTTTATTGCTCACCATATTATAAGCGGCACGGAAAGTTGATAGCATGATCCATGTTGTCGCAGCGACACCACACATTACCCAAGCATTAAACTGACCACCAGCAACAAATGGCGCAGCTACCCCAACAACTAAAGCAATAATAGCTGGAATGAGTAACTGTCTTTTAATTTCACCGGCTTTAGATTTTTTCCAGCGAATAATTGGACCAATTCCCATAAAGCCAAATAGCACTAACACGATAGGTACAAATACCGCATTAAAATATGGAGGACCAACAGAAATCTTACCCATGCCTAGAGCGTCAATGAGTAAAGGATACAAGGTACCCAATAAAACAGTACCAGCTGAAACTGTCAGAAGCACATTACAAATTAACAACATGGTTTCTTTCGATTTAAGCTCAAATCGAGCTGGGCTACTCATTTCGCTTGCACGGAAGGCAAACAAAGTTAATGAACCACCAATGGCAATACCTAGCAACAACAAGATAAACAAACCACGGCTTGGATCTGCTGCAAAAGAATGCACTGAAGTAAGTACGCCTGAACGTACAATAAAGGTACCGAGTAAACTTAAAGAGAAAGCAAAAATAGACAGTAGTACGGTCCAGTTACGGAATGCGCCACGCTTTTCGGTCACAATTAATGAGTGCACTAAAGCGGTACCCACTAACCAAGGCATAAATGATGCGTTTTCAACTGGGTCCCAGAACCACCAACCGCCCCAACCTAATTCGTAATATGCCCACCAAGAACCTAATGAAATACCACCGGTTAAAAATATCCATGCAGCTAATGTCCAAGGACGACTCCAACGAGCCCAAGCGGAGTCAAGTCTGCCACTCATTAAAGCCGCAATAGCAAAAGCAAAACAGACCGAGAAACCAACATACCCCAAATACAACATTGGCGGATGGAAGATTAAGCCCACATCTTGCAACATTGGGTTTAAATCTCGACCTTCTAGCGGGATAGGGAAGATCCGTTCAAATGGACTTGATGTTAGGATCATAAATAAACTGAAACCGACAACAATCATCGCTAATACTGATAGCACCCTTGCAGTAAAGACTTCTTCTAATCCCTTACTAAATAAGGCTACCGATGCGGTCCATACAGACAACGCAAATACCCAGAATAATAGTGACCCTTCATGCCCGCCCCACACTGCCGCAATTTTAAAGAATATTGGAAGTTGAGAATTAGAATGATGTGCGACATAAGCCACAGAGAAATCATCGACAGCGAAACTATACCCTAACGCAATAACCGAAAGACTGATGAAAAAAAACATTCCGTATGTTAGTGGCCAGGCATAACGAACGAGATACTGGTCTTTACGGGCGGAACCATATAACGGCACGCTAGCTAGCAGTAAGGCAAAAGCCAAACCGAGAATTAGCGAGAAATGTCCAAGTTCTGGAATCATGGGTATTCCTTAGTCTAAAAAATTAGCGGATCTGAAACAGACAAATCACGGTAGCACTATTTAATGCGGTGAAACTAATATACGCACATTAGCTTAAACGAATTTTAACGCATTTTAGAACTTGCGATGGCTTCTGTCTGCCATTTTCGTACAAAATTGGGTCACTAGTCTCATTATGAGCATCTATTCAATCAAAACGAAAATTTATGACAACCTGTCTGACACAATTACCTTAACAAAGTTTCGCTATTAATAAGACAAACAATTCAATCTGTGAACCAGTACGCAACTCTCAGGATTTGGATTCATATCTTCCTTATATTACTATTCAATTAATAATCTTTCCGTATAATCAAGATTCCAAGCACTGCGGTATAGCCGCTTTCTCTGTTAACCTAAAAGTGAATATTGAAACAATGACCACATTTTGGATATTTATTGCGCTTGTCGTACTTATTGGCCTAATCATGATTTGGGTTCCACATTTTCGTCAACAAAAGCTATTGCGAGCTGAAGAGTCTGGTGTCCGTAGACAAACTAACCTTGAACTTTTTGCCGAACGTATAACCATTCTTGAAAAGGAATTGAATGACGATCTATTAGACCAAGTCGAATTTGAGGCATTAAAAAAAGAACTAGAGATAAATCTACTTCAAGACATGAGCCAAAAAGGTGACGATTCTCTTGACGTAGAAATCAAATCAAAGAGCGCCTTATGGCCTGCTTTTATGACCCTGTGCATATTGGCCATTTCAGGTTACTTATATCAACACCTCGGTGCTTATCAAGAATTAGCGAATCCTCCCCAAGCAAGCAATCCACATCAAGGTATGGACACTGCACAAATCATGTCGCAACGCGTACAAATGATGGAAGCTAAAGTGGAAGCACAGCCAGAGGATAGTCAGGCGTGGTTTAGTCTTGGACATGCTTATATATCTGCTAACCAATATGATAAAGCCGTTGCCGCATTCGATAAAGTCATGCAATTAGTCGGTACGCAAGCTGAACTTCTTGGACCTAAAGCTACTGCACTTTACTATAAAGCGAATCAGCAGATGACACCGGCTATTCAAGCCATCATTGAGCAATCTTTAGCATTAGATCCACAAGATCCCTCAACACTGCTTCTCGTTGGTATGGATGCGTTCTTTACTGCGAACTACCAGAAGGCTATCGATGCTTGGCAAATGATCCTAGACAGCGATCGAAATGATGTCGACAAAACAGCATTAATGAATGCCATTGAGTCAGCGAATATGCGCCTTAATGAAGCATCAGGTGCAATGTCTGGTGATGCAACACCAAAGTCAGCAGTGACGAGTAATGCAAAAACCGTCGAAATTGAAGTAACTATTGCACCGGAGTTAGCTGATAAAGTATCTGATTCAGATACAGTGTTTATTTTTGCTCGGGCAACTCAAGGCCCTAAAGTGCCGCTGGCGGCGACTAAAATTAGTGCAAGTAACTTACCGGTAACGATCACTCTAGATGACAGTACGTCAATGGGGGGGGATGTGAAACTGAGTTCAGTTCAGGAAGTCGAAATCATTGCAGTATTGTCAAAAAATGGCAGTGTTAAACCACAGTCTGGCGACTTAAAGGGCACGATAAAAACGCTCAAGGTGGGTGATAATGCAACATTAACACTCGATACCTTAGTGCAATAACAATGGCAGCATCAGTAAGGTTATAGCTTAACATCACCGATATTTACCCATAAAAAAACCGGCTATTAAAGCCGGTTTTTGGATCTAGTTGAAAATTACTTAGACATAAACTGAATTGCGTTTTTGTAATCATCATCGGTACAGTCAGTACACATGCCACCTGGTGGCATAGCGTTTAAACCAGACTTAACCGAACCCACTAAGGCATCTAAACCTTTTGCTAGGCGTGGTTCCCATGCCGCAGTATCATGAACTTTAGGCGCACCAGCCACACCCATGCTGTGACATACTTGACACGCTTTGTTATAAATAGCTTCACCTTCTTGAGCAAATACATTTGCAGACAAAGTTAATGCAGCTGCTGCAGTCATTACTAACAATTTTTTCATATTCATCGTTCCTAATTGCAAATATACCAAGCTTAGCGCTGCCCTTTGATTTAGAAGGCAGACTCATTTTTAGCAATGGCTAGATTACTACAAGTAGCAAAAAAACTCATCTTTTTGTGATAACAATCTCAGCTTAGGCTCTAAATCGAGACAATCTGTGTAGTTCAGGTAATATATTAGCAATCATTAAAAAAGTTCAAACTATATCTTCTTTTTTGGAACCATATCAAATTGCTAGCACTTAATCATGACAAAGCTAAACCGGTAAAAGTGTTTGTGTTAATATCTTTTCGAATTCATCCTCACGCATAATAAGAGGGATAAGTGACCATATCAAACCAATCACAAGTGCTATTAAGTGCCAACGAATTAACCTGTATTCGTGAAGATCGGATTTTATTTGACGAACTGAGTTTTAATATCAATGCGGGTGATATTGTCCAAATTGAGGGTCCTAATGGTGCAGGTAAAACCAGTCTATTACGAATAATTGCAGGTTTGTCACGCCCCTATGCAGGAGATGTTGAATATTGTGGTGAAAACATCAATAGATGCAGGGATGAATTTAACCATGACCTCTTGTACCTAGGGCACTTAGCAGGGGTCAAAAGTGAGCTCACTGCAGAAGAAAATCTTAACTTCAATTTAAGAATCAGTGGCTATGATGGTTTTGATACCACTGCTATTTTGGCCAAAGTCAATTTAACCGGTTTTGAAGAGGCGCTTGCGGGTCATTTATCCGCAGGGCAACATCGACGAACAGCATTGGCAAGATTACAATACAGCAATTGTAAAATATGGATCCTTGATGAGCCTTTTACTGCAATTGATAAAAAAGGTGTAGAAGAACTAGAACAACTTTTTATTCAACATGCCGAGTCGGGTGGATGTGTGATACTAACAACACATCAGGATATGAGCATTATTAGTAATGCTATGCTTCGCAAAATCACTCTCGACTATCGCTTTGTATAAGGTATTTGAATGAAACGAGGAATCAGCTACACCGCAGCATTCATGACGCTACTACAACGTGATTTAAGAATTGCAATTCGTCATCGCGGAGATATTTTTAACCCATTATTATTTTTTATCCTAGTGGTGACTCTTTTCCCTCTAGGAATTGGACCAGAATCTCAGGTGCTTACTAGAGTAGCTCCAGGAATTATATGGGTTGCGGCCTTACTAGCATCAATGCTGTCGTTGGAGCGCTTATTTAAAGCAGACTTTAACGACGGTAGCCTAGAACAAATGCTACTGAGTCCACAACCATTAGCATTGATGGTATTAGCTAAGGTACTTGCACATTGGATTCTAACCGGTGTACCACTGATTCTAGTCGCACCACTACTGGCCGTACTATTACATTTAGAGAGCAATAGTTATGGTGCCTTAATGTTGACATTAGCATTGGGCACACCAATATTGTCGCTCCTTGGGGCAATAGGTGTAGCACTTACAGTAGGGCTTCGAAAAGGTGGAGTGCTACTAAGCTTGCTGATTTTGCCTTTATATATACCCGTACTCATTTTTGCCACCAGTGCAATTGATGCTGCGGGACTTAACATGGCTTACGATGGTCAACTTGCGATACTTGCAGCTATGTTGGTCGGTTCTTTAATCTTGGCACCTTTCGCAATTGGCGCCTCTTTACGAGTGAGTACAAACTAATGTGGAAATGGCTACATTCTTACGCAGACCCTGAACGGGCATATAAATTGTCTGGCACCTTGTTGCCATGGTTTAGCATTCTTGCAATATTAATGGTCGGTACTGGCAGTATTTGGGGATTATTGTTTGCCCCAACCGATTATCAACAAGGTGATAGCTACCGTATCATCTTTATCCATGTACCTGCAGCATCAATGTCTATGGCTGCTTACATGGGTATGGCAATTGCTTCATTCATAGGTTTAGTCTGGCAAATAAAATCGGCTGATTGGGCTGCAGCAGCCATTGCACCGATAGGCGCTGTGATCACCTTTATTGCATTATTTACAGGGGCTGCATGGGGCAAACCTATGTGGGGTGCTTGGTGGGTATGGGATGCGCGCCTTACATCTGAATTGGTATTATTATTTTTATACTTAGGCGTGATCTCACTGTATGCATCATTTGAAGACAAAGTCCTCGCGGCTAGAGCGTCTGGTATCCTCGCTATTGTCGGCGTAATTAATATTCCAATTATTAAATACTCTGTCGATTGGTGGAGCAGCTTGCATCAACCGTCGACCATCAGAATAACAGAGAAGTCTACCATGTCGACGGATATGCTATACCCTCTGCTAATAAACATTGTTGGTTTTGGTATGATGATTGGTGCCATTACCCTCGTCCGTTATAGAACAGAAATTCTTGCTCGAAATGGTATGCGCCCTTGGGTGAGAGACTTAGCAACCGCAGAGGAGGCAAAATAATGCAATTTGATTCATTCAAAGATTTTTTAGATATGGGCGGTTATGCATTTTACGTTTGGTTATCCTATGGTGTAACAATTGGCTGCTTGGCAACATTGATCACCCTAAGCATTAGACAAAAGCGTAAAGTGCTAATTGAAATAGCTAAAAAGATAACGCGTGAACAACGCCTGAAAGAAACAAGAGGTAATAACCGTGAATCCAAGACGTAAAAAGAGATTAACGCTCGCCGTGACATTAATTGCAGGCGTTGCAGCCGTTACTTCATTATTGCTATACGCACTAAATTCAAATTTGAATTTATTCTATACTCCATATGAAATTACTCACGGCAAAAACGACACAGGTGTGTTGCCTGAAGTCGGACAACGAATCCGAGTAGGCGGTATGGTTACAATGGGCTCAATGAATCGAGATCCTGACAGCTTATATGTAGAGTTTGCTGTACATGATTCAGCAGGCGGAAGTGTCGTTGTGACTTATGATGACTTGTTACCTGATTTGTTTAGAGAAGGTCAAGGGATCGTCGCACAAGGTGTATTAGTAGAATCAGGAAAATTAGCGGCAACGGAAGTGCTTGCCAAGCATGATGAAAACTATATGCCACCTGAAGTAGCTGAAGCTATGGGACAAAAGCATGAAAAGCCGACCTATAGTCAAAAAGCGCTTGAAGACAAATAACCCTTAACTGCATAAAAAAGCCTCTTCGGAGGCTTTTTTTATGTCTACACACTATGTAGATACAGAAACAATCAAATTCAAAAGTAGATCGATCCAAGAGGTAGGTAAGATTTTCATGTTTAACTCGTTTGTGCTCCGAATCAAGAATATCTACATTAGCGACAATGAAACTCTAGTAAACTAGGGAGTAGCTTAAAGGCTTTAAATTTCTCTAGGGTGTGACGGTTATACTCAGCGCAGCACATTAGATTGCCCTATATTGAGGCACAATCGCAACAAAACTTGAGCCACCATTAATGCCAACTTCACTAGCTGTAATAAGATGCTTCCCAAAGCCTACACAGCGACAACCAGCTTATCGCCAAGCAAGCCCTGAAACTTCTCTATTAATCACTAACACGGTCGTGTCTTAGGTTTACAACAACATTGAGTAAAGCAATTGGTGCTGATTCAACAGTCTTTGTCATTAATGGGTTTTATTGCTTGAATAAACTAGATCAAATCAAAGTCGGTTAAGACTGATAATCAATATTGAGCTTCTTAAAACCCTAAAAATGTTTCGAAAATACCGACAGCAAGAGCAACCTAAATAAAGCGATCTTATGGGTTAACTGTTTAGGAGAAAACAAAACCTAGACCACAATAAAGACTAACTGACAGATAGCAGTAAATCAGTAAATCAGTAAATCAGTAAATCAGTAATCATTTTAATGAAGCTGAACTAATAACATCGAGAGATAAATCAATAAAAAGCGTAAAACAAAACGAATTTCTCACAGATATCAGGGTGAAATTACCGCACCTTGATTATGTCCTAGCATAGTGGAATATGACTCTCTGATTGCTCAGGTACCCATAAGCCAAGCAAGATATAAACTTAGTAGGTGTATGCCACTAAGTCGCAGGAAGTATTGAATGCAGAAGTGTCGTAGCAAAAGACTAAAAAGATGATTTTAAGAAATGAACAACGTGAAGTGCTGAGAATCTTAAACTTGTAACCAACTATAGCAAGTATTGGAAAATAAAATCAGGCAAAAAAAAGTAAAAAAAAACCGAGCCTAGGCTCGGTTTTTTCGATGAGTAACTAATTACTCAGCAGCTTCGACTTCAACAGCTTCAGCAGCTTCAGGACGACCTACTAATTCGATGTAAGCCATTGGGGCTTTATCACCGGTACGTAGACCGCACTTTAGAATACGAGTGTAACCACCAGGACGTTCCTGGAAGCGTGGACCCAATTCAGTAAATAACTTACCTACAACTTCAGCGTCGCGGGTACGAGCGAAAGCTAAACGGCGATTTGCAACGCTGTCAACTTTAGCAAGTGTTATTAGAGGTTCAACAACGCGACGCAGTTCTTTCGCTTTAGCAACAGTTGTCTTGATAATCTCATGACGAACTATTGAACAAGCCATGTTACGGAACATAGCTTGGCGATGACTGCTGTTGCGGTTTAGTTGACGACCACTCTTACGATGGCGCATGACCTAATCCTTATAACCTAAATCTGTACTAACCTGAGACTTATAGGTCGTCAGCTAAACTAGCCGGTGGCCAGTTTTCTAGACGCATACCTAACGACAGTCCGCGAGACGCTAAAACATCCTTAATTTCAGTAAGAGATTTCTTACCTAAGTTAGGGGTCTTAAGCAACTCAACTTCAGTGCGTTGTACCAGATCTCCGATGTAATGAATCGCTTCGGCTTTTAAACAGTTAGCCGAACGTACAGTTAGCTCTAAATCGTCGACAGGACGCAGCAAAATCGGATCGAACTCCGGTTTCTCTTCTACAACAGCCTGCTCAGTCACATCACGTAGTTCAACAAACGCATCTAGCTGTTCAGCTAAAATAGTTGCAGAACGACGAATGGCTTCCTCAGGATCGATAGTACCGTTTGTGGTCATATCTATCACAAGTTTGTCTAAGTCAGTACGCTGTTCAACACGAGCAGCTTCAACATTATAAGCAATGCGAGCTACAGGTGAAAAAGAAGCATCAACCAGCAAACGACCAATTGGGCGATCATCGTCTTCAGTTTGTGCACGAGCCGAAGCAGGCACATAACCACGACCACGCTCAACGCGGATACGCATGCTGATATCATTGTTACCAGTCAAGTGACAGATAACATGATCAGGATTCACGATGGTAACATCACCATCATGCGTGATATCTGCTGCTGTAACAGGGCCTGTGCCGGACTTGCTTAATGTAAGCAAAGCCTCGTCTTTACCCTCGATGGTCACTGCTAATCCTTTAAGATTAAGCAATATCTCAAGGATATCTTCTTGTACGCCTTCCTTACTGCTGTATTCATGCAATACTCCGTCAATTTCGACTTCAGTAACTGCACAGCCAGGCATAGACGACAATAGGATGCGACGCAACGCGTTACCTAAGGTATGGCCAAAACCACGTTCTAGTGGCTCTAGTGTAACTTTGGCGCGAGTTGAATTAACCTGCTCAATATCAACGAGACGCGGTTTAAGAAATTCTGTAACAGAACCCTGCATTGTGTCCTCTCTTGTTTGTTAGCTTTACTTAGAGTAAAGCTCGACGATCAGCTGTTCGTTAATATCCGCAGACAAATCGCTACGTTCTGGAACGCGCTTAAAAGCACCTTCCATTTTCGCATTGTCGACTTCTACCCATGTAGGCTTTTCGCGTTGTCCAGACACTTCTAAAGCCGCTTTAATACGAGCTTGAGTACGTGACTTTTCACGGATGCTTACAACATCATTCGCAGACACTTTGAATGACGGAATGTTAACAACACGACCGTTAACCATAACAGATTTATGGCTTACTAGCTGACGTGATTCTGCACGAGTAGAACCGAAACCCATACGATAAACGACGTTATCTAGGCGGACTTCTAAAAGTTGCAACAAGTTTTCACCAGTGTTGCCTTTTAGACGTGCAGCTTCTTTGTAGTAGTTACGGAATTGCTTTTCTAGCACACCATAAATACGACGAACTTTTTGTTTCTCGCGTAACTGAATACCATACTCAGACAAACGTGGCTTACGTGCGCCATGTTGTCCAGGTGCAGTTTCTAGCTTACACTTCGAATCGATTGCTCTCACACCGCTTTTTAGGAAAAGGTCTGTACCTTCTCTGCGGCTGAGCTTGAGCTTGGGACCCAAGTATCTTGCCATGATCTTTCTCCAACTATCCTATAAACGCAGTGTTATACACGACGTTTTTTAGGTGGACGACAGCCATTATGAGGGATAGGTGTCACATCGGTAATGTTAGTAATTTTATAACCAACAGCGTTCAGCGCACGAATGGCTGATTCACGACCTGGACCAGGACCCTTCACGAAAACTTCAAGGTTTTTAACACCGTAGTCTTGAGCAGCAATACCTGCACGCTCAGCAGCAACCTGTGCAGCGAATGGTGTTGATTTACGTGAACCACGGAAACCAGAACCACCTGAGGTAGCCCATGACAACGCATTACCTTGACGATCTGTAATGGTGACAATTGTGTTGTTGAAAGACGCATGGATATGAGCCATGCCATCTGCAACCTGTTTACGTACGCGCTTACGCGGAGAACGTGACGGAACTTTAGCCATTTTGGTTTACCTTCCCGTTACTTTCTGATTGGCTTACGTGGACCTTTACGCGTGCGCGCATTGGTCTTAGTACGTTGCCCACGAAGGGGCAGGCTACGACGATGGCGGAGACCACGATAACAACCAAGATCCATAAGACGCTTGATGTTCATTGAAATCTCACGACGCAAGTCACCTTCTACAGTGTATTTGGCGACTTCTTCGCGTAGGATATCTATTTGAGCTTCGCTCAATTCCTTGATCTTAGCATCTTCAGCAATTGAAGTAGATGCGCAGATTGCTCTAGCGCGTGTACGTCCAATACCAAAAATAGCAGTCAAAGCAATGACTGTATGCTTTTGATCAGGAATGTTAATGCCAGCGATACGGGCCACTATGCACTCCTTAAAGTTAAAGGCCATCTGCGAAAAGCCCGAAAGGATACTCGACAGACGACAGATTTGCAAACAATATTTTGGTCAGCCCATTATTGAGCTGACCAAACTTCTTTCTTAGCCTTGACGTTGTTTGTGTTTTGGTTCAACACAAATCACACGTACAACACCACTACGCTTGACGATCTTGCAATTACGGCAGATCTTCTTCACGGAAGCTCGAACTTTCATTTCATCACTCCGTAAAAGCAATCTTATTTTCCAAAGCGATCTAAGTTTGCTTTGTTAACGAGATTAGCTTTCTTCATCACAGACTCATACTGATGAGACATCATATGGGTCTGAACCTGAGCCATGAAGTCCATGATTACGACTACAATAATTAGTAGTGAAGTACCGCCAAAATAGAACTGTACTTTCCACGCAATTAACATGAACTCCGGAATTAAGCAGATAAAGGTAATGTATAACGCACCCGCTAGGGTTAAACGTGTCATTACTTTATCAATGTAACGCGAAGTCTGTTCTCCGGGACGGATCCCAGGAATGAATGCACCACTCTTTTTCAAATTATCCGCTGTTTCGCGAGGGTTAAAAACCAACGCAGTATAGAAGAAACAGAAAAAGATGATTGCTGTCGCATACAATAATGAATACAGCGGTTGTCCAGGTGACACAGCTAAAGCGAAATCGCTTAACCATGACATGGACTCATTTTGACCAAACCACTGAGCCAGTGTGCCTGGAAACAAAATAATGCTGGAAGCAAAAATTGGTGGAATCACACCTGCCATATTTATTTTTAAAGGTAAGTGGGTGCTTTGCGCTGCGAAGACCTTACGGCCTTGTTGACGCTTAGCGTAGTTAACGACGATACGACGTTGACCACGTTCCACAAACACTACTAAATAGGTTACAGCAAATACGATAACTGCGAGCAACAGTAGTACTAATACATTCATGTCACCTTGACGCGCCTGCTCGGCTGTTGAGCCGATGGCCGATGGTAGACCAGCAACAATACCTGCGAAAATTAATATCGAGATACCATTACCAATACCACGTTCGGTAATTTGCTCACCTAACCACATTAAGAACATAGTTCCTGTAACTAAGCTCACAACTGCAACAAAGTAAAAACCAAATCCGGGATTGGCCACAAGACCAGGCATCAGATTTGGTAACCCTGTTGCAATACCTACAGATTGCAAAGTACCCAACACGAGTGTGCCATATCTAGTATATTGACTGATTTTCTTACGTCCTGATTCGCCTTCTTTTTTCAATTCAGCGAGTGCAGGATGCACAACAGTCAATAACTGCATAATAATCGATGCCGAAATATACGGCATGATACCTAATGCGAAGATAGAAGCACGCTCTAAAGCACCACCCGAGAACATGTTAAACATGCCAAGGATGGTATCTTTTTGCTGAGCAAAAAGCTCTGCCAATACAGCTGCGTCAATACCAGGAATTGGCACAAACGAACCGGCTCTAAAGACGATAATCGCACCAATCACGAACAGAAGACGAGTTTTCAATTCAGATAAACCGCCTTTCGCGCTTTTTAAATCAAGTCCTGGTTTTGCCATCGACGTATTATTCCTCGATCTTGCCACCGGCAGCTTCAATAGCTGCACGAGCACCTTTAGTTACCTTGAGACCTTTTACAGTCACTGGGCGGTCAATGGTACCTGAAAGAACGATTTTCGCAAACTGGATGTTGCGAGTAATAACGTTCGCATCTTTCAGTGCATTCAAATCGACAACATCACCGTTAACTTTTGCTAGTTCGAGTACACGAACTTCAGCTGTAACCAAAGCGCGACGCGAAGTAAAGCCAAACTTAGGTAAACGAATCTTAAGTGGCATTTGACCACCCTCGAAACCGACGCGAACACCGCCGCCTGAACGAGACTTCTGACCTTTATGGCCACGACCCGCTGTTTTACCTAAACCTGAACCGATACCACGGCCTACACGCTTAGGAGCAGATTTAGAACCTGCTGCTGGAGATAGAGTATTTAGACGCATTATCCTAATTCCTCCACCGAAACCATGTAGTACACCTTGTTAATCATACCGCGAACTGAAGGTGTATCTTCAACTTCAACAGTGTGATTAATGCGGCGTAGGCCTAAACCGGTTAAGGTTGCACGGTGTTTTGGTAAACGACCAATGCTGCTTTTAGTCTGTGTGACTTTTAAAGTTTTAGTAGCCATGGTGCATTACCCCCGAATTTCATCAACATTCAGGCCACGTTTTGCTGCGATTTGAGCTGGTGACTTCATGTGCACCAACGCATCGACAGTTGCGCGAACGATGTTGATCGGGTTAGTAGAACCGTATGCTTTTGACAGAACGTTATGAACGCCTGCTACTTCCAATACGGCACGCATTGCGCCTCCGGCAATAATACCGGTACCCTGTGATGCTGGTTGCATATAAACTTTAGAACCAGTATGGCGACCTTTAACTGGGTGATGCAAAGTACCTGCATTCAACTCCACGGTTACCATATTTCGACGGGCTTTTTCCATTGCTTTTTGAATAGCAGCTGGAACTTCACGCGCTTTACCATAGCCATAGCCGATCTTACCATTACCATCACCCACAACTGTTAGTGCAGTGAAGCTAAAGATACGACCGCCTTTAACTACTTTAGAAACACGATTAACTGCAATCAATTTCTCTTGCAGATCGTCTTTTTGCTGAGCTTCTAATTTAGCCATTTTTATAACCCCTTAGAACTTCAGGCCAGCTTCACGAGCGGCATCTGCTAGTGCAGCTACACGACCATGATACTTGAAACCAGAACGGTCGAACGCAACTGTTGCTACGCCCTTCTCGATCGCACGCTCAGCAACAATTTTACCTACTGCTTTAGCCGCATCAACGTTACCGGTACTCTTTAGTAGCTCTTTAACCGCTTTTTCAACGGTTGAAGCAACTGCCAACACCTGAGCTTCAGGATTAATCACCTGAGCATAAATGTGACGCGGTGTACGATGTACAACCAGACGATTCACGCCCAGCTCTTGGATCTTCTTACGTGCACGTAACGCGCGACGTAAGCGAGATGTTTTCTTATCCATATCGCGTTACCTACTTCTTCTTAGCCTCTTTACGGCGTACTACTTCGTCGTCATAACGAACACCCTTGCCTTTGTAAGGCTCTGGTGGACGGTATCCGCGAATGACAGCAGCAACCTGACCAACTTCTTGTTTATCGACGCCCGAAAGCACGATTTCAGTTTGGCTAGGACACTCTGCAGTAACGCCTGCGGGCAGTTTGTGTACTAATGGATGTGAGAAACCTAAGGTTAAATCTAAGTCACTACCAGCAATCTTTGCACGGTAACCTACACCAACTAGTTTAAGTTTTTTCACAAAACCTTGAGATACACCAACAACCATATTGTTTACTAGTGCACGTGCAGTACCAGCCTGAGCCCAAGCGTTAGCAACGCCTTCGACAGGTAGGAACTTTACTTCTGCATCTTCGATAACAACATTTACCGCATTGTTGATTACTCGAGTCAGACTTCCTTTACTGCCTTTAACAGTTAAGGTCTGTTCGTTTAAAGTCACCTCTACGCCAGCAGGAACAGTGACTGGTGCTTTTGCAACACGAGACATTTCTAGCTCCTTACGCTACGTAGCAGATAACCTCGCCACCCGTGCCATTTTGGCGGGCGGCGCGATCAGTCATCAAGCCTTTAGAAGTGGACACAATTGCGATACCCAGACCGCCCATCACCTTTGGTAACTCGTCTTTACCTTTGTAAATACGAAGACCAGGGCGACTTACACGCTGGATAGTCTCAACGACTGGTTTGCCTTGAAAGTACTTTAATGTAATTTCTAATTCAGGCTTAGCTTCATCTGCTACGGCGTATTCAGTAATGAAACCTTCATCTTTAAGTAATTTCGCAATTGCTACTTTTAACTTAGCTGAAGGCATCTTAACAGATACGTGGTTAGCAGCTTGGCCGTTACGAATACGGGTTAACATATCCGCAATAGGATCTTGCATGCTCATATTAGCTTACTCCGTGACAAGTGCTTACCAGCTGGCCTTACGCAGACCAGGAACTTCACCACGCATGGTTGCTTCACGTAATTTAATACGGCTTAAGCCGAATTTACGTAGGAAACCATGTGGGCGACCAGTTTGATTACAGCGGTTGCGTTGACGCGCAGCGCTAGAATCACGTGGTAGAGCTTGTAACTTAAGTACGGCATCCCAACGATCTTCTTCAGAAGTTGCAGGGCTGCTGATTATAGCCTTAAGTGCTAAACGCTTTTCAGCATATTTAGCTACGAGCTGCGCACGTTTTGCTTCACGTGCTTTCATAGATGTTTTTGCCATTATGCTACCCTTATTTCTTGAATGGGAAGTTAAAAGCGTCTAACAAAGCACGACCTTCTTCATCATTCTTCGCAGTAGTAGTGATAACAATATCCATACCACGAATTTTATCGATTTTATCATAATCGATTTCTGGGAAGATGATCTGCTCACGCACGCCCATTGCGTAGTTACCACGACCGTCAAACGCTTTTGCGCTTAAGCCACGGAAATCACGAATACGTGGTATTGCAATGTCAACTAAACGCTCTAAAAATTCCCACATACGCTCACCGCGTAGGGTCACTTTACAGCCAATAGGGTAGCCTTCACGGATTTTAAAACCAGCAACTGATTTACGAGCAACAGTTACAATTGGTTTCTGGCCAGCGATTGCAGTCATGTCACGGAGCGCATGCTCCATAACTTTCTTATCTGCAACAGCTTCGCCCACACCCATGTTTAGGGTGATTTTTTCAATCCGAGGGACTTGCATGACACTGCTGTAACCGAACTTTTTAGCTAGTTCAGCGACTACAGTCTCTTGATATTTATCATGCAGTTTCGCCATCGTTTACTCCAAATTACTTAACGAGTTCGCTGTTCGACTTAAAGAAACGGACTTTTTGGCCGTTTTCAAATCGGAAACCAACACGATCTGCCTTGCCTGTGGCTTGGTTAAAGATCGCAACGTTTGATGTTTGAATCGGTGCTTCTTTCTCGATAACGCCGCCAGTCACACCCAATTGAGGGTTAGGTTTCTGGTGCTTTTTAACAAGATTGAGGCCTTCAACAATTAACTTACCAGTAGGTAGAACTTGAGAAACCTTACCGCGGCTACCCTTGTCTTTACCTGCTAATATAATTACTTCGTCTTCACGACGGATTTTAGCTGCCATTTGAAGCTCCTTACAGTACTTCTGGTGCCAGCGAGACAATTTTCATGAATTTATCATTACGCAATTCACGTGTCACTGGGCCAAAGATACGAGTACCAATCGGTGCAAGGTTTGCGTTAAGCAATACCGCTGCATTCCGATCGAAGCGAATGACAGAACCGTCTGGACGACGTACGCCTTTCTTAGTACGGACTACCACCGCGTTATATACATCACCTTTCTTCGCTTTAGCGCGAGGAATCGCTTCTTTAACAGAAACTTTGATAATGTCGCCGATACCGGCATAACGACGATGAGAGCCACCCAAGACCTTAATACACTGAACTCTGCGTGCGCCGCTGTTACATGCGACGTCTAGAGTCGATTGCATTTGGATCATTTCAAGTGCTCCGCTATCGTTACTACACAATCCCACTATGGGAGTATATTTTGAACCAAAATCAAGCAATAATTTACTCAAAATTGGCGCGCAAGTATAACACACATTTTTGGAATGCATAGCAAAAAATACAAACGGCCCCAAATGCTGGAGCCGTTTACGTTAACCTAATAAAAATTAGGCTTTTGTTACTACTTCAGCTAGTGTCCAAGACTTAGTCTTAGATAGAGGGCGGCACTGGCTAATAGCCACGAAATCGCCTTCATTACACTGATTAGTTTCGTCATGTGCATGGATCTTAGTAGTACGCTTAATGTACTTCCCATAAATAGGATGTTTCACTTGGCGCTCAATAGCAACAGTAATAGACTTGTCCATTTTGTTGCTAATTACTTTACCTTGCAAAGTACGGATTTTATCAGACATTACGCACCTGCCTTAGAAGTAATAATGGTCTTAACACGTGCAATGTTACGACGCACTAGTTTCAACTGATTCGTTTGAGTCAACTGACCAGTAGCGTGTTGCATACGCAGGTTAAACTGCTCACGCAGCAGACCAAGTAATTCAGCGTTAAGTTCTTCAACGCTCTTTTCTCTTAGTTCGCTCGCTTTCATTACATCACCGTCTTAGTTACGAAGGTAGTCTTCAGAGGAAGTTTAGCAGAAGCTAAAGCGAAGGCTTCACGAGCCAACGATTCAGGAACACCACCCATCTCATAAAGAACCTTACCAGGTTGAATCTGACATACCCAGTATTCAACGTTACCTTTACCTTTACCCATACGCACTTCAAGAGGCTTAGAGGTAATTGGCTTGTCAGGGAAAACTCGAATCCAAATTTGTCCTTGACGTTTAACATGACGTGTCATGGCACGACGTGCAGATTCAATTTGACGTGCAGTTAAACGGCCACGGCCGACTGCTTTCAAACCGAAAGTACCAAAGCTAACTTCAGTACCGTTCGCTAGACCGCGGTTGCGGCCCTTGAACATCTTGCGAAACTTCATACGTTTAGGTTGCAGCATAAAAGTTTCTCCTATTTACCACGAGGCTTACGCTTAGGTTGCTGCTTCGGCTCTTCAATAGCTGGAATTAAACCATCTAGAACTTCGCCTTTGAAGATCCAAACTTTAATACCAATCACACCATACTGCGTGTGACTTTCTGCGGTTGAATAGTCGATATCAGCACGCAAAGTATGCAAAGGTACACGACCTTCACGATACCATTCTGCACGCGCGATTTCTGCGCCGCCTAAACGGCCGCTCACTTGAACTTTGATACCTTGAGCACCAATGCGCATTGCGTTTTGAACTGCGCGCTTCATAGCACGACGGAACATAACACGACGCTCTAACTGCTGAGCAATAGAGTCAGCAACGAGCTTAGCGTCTAATTCAGGCTTACGGATCTCAGCGATGTTGATTTGAGCAGTAGTGCCAGTGATTTTAGACACATGTGCACGTAATACTTCAACGTCTTCACCTTTCTTACCAATCACAATACCTGGACGGGCAGTGTGAATGGTAACGCGGATGCTTTTCGCTGGGCGTTCAATGACAATCTTAGATACTGATGCGGCTTTTAACTTTTCAGTTAAATATTGACGCACTTCCCAGTCGCTGTTCAGATTATTTGCATAGTCTGACTTATCTGCGTACCAGGTAGAGATCCAAGGCTTAGTGATACCCAGACGGATACCATTAGGATGTACTTTCTGTCCCATTGCTCTCTTCTCCTAGCGATCTGCTACAACCACAGTAATGTGGCTGGTACGCTTCATGATACGATCAGCGCGGCCTTTAGCACGTGGCATGATACGCTTCATTGTTGGGCCTTCATCTACGAAGACGGCTCCAACTTTAAGCTCATCAATGTCAGCACCTTCGTTGTGTTCGGCGTTTGCGATAGCTGAGTCAAGTACTTTTTTTACTAGTACGGCGGCTTTCTTGGGGCTGAATGTCAAAATCTCGAGCGCCTTAGAAACAGGCAATCCGCGAATTTGATCAGCAACTAGACGGGCCTTCTGCGCAGACGTACGAGCAAAACGATGTTTAGCTAAAACTTCCATCTTATTCCTCCCGTATTAACGCTTCTTCGCTTTCTTATCTGCAGCATGGCCGCGATAAGTGCGAGTTGGTGAAAATTCACCAAGCTTGTGGCCGATCATTTCGTCAGTTACGAACACAGGTACGTGCTGACGACCATTATGGACAGCGATGGTCAACCCAATCATATTAGGGATGATCATTGAGCGACGAGACCAAGTCTTAATTGGCTTTTTGTCTCCCGCTTCCATCGCTTTCTCTACCTTCTTCAGCAAGTGCAGGTCAATGAAGGGACCTTTCTTGAGAGAACGTGGCATGGCGAATCCTCTTACTATTTATTACGACGACGTACGATGTACTTATCAGTGCGCTTGTTGCTACGAGTTTTATAACCCTTAGTCGGCACACCCCATGGACTCACTGGATGACGTCCACCAGAAGTACGGCCTTCACCACCACCATGTGGATGGTCTACTGGGTTCATTGCAACACCGCGAACTGTAGGGCGTATGCCTCTCCAGCGCTTAGCACCTGCTTTACCTAACTGGCGTAGCATGTGTTCGGCATTACCAACTTCACCAAATGTCGCGCGGCAATCTACTGGAACTTTACGCATTTCGCCAGAGCGAAGACGTAGAGTTGCATAAGCACCATCACGAGCAACAACTTGTACATAAGCACCAGCTGAACGTGCGATTTGAGCGCCTTTACCAGGCTTCATTTCGACAGCGTGTACAACACTACCTACTGGAATGTTGCGTAACGGTCTAGCGTTACCAGTCTTGATTTCTGCATCCAAGCCAGATTGGATTGGGTCGCCAGCTTTCATGCCTTTTGCAGCAAGAATATAACGACGCTCACCATCTGCATACAGTACTAACGCAATGTGCGCTGTACGGTTTGGATCGTATTCAAGACGTTCAACTTTCGCAGGGATACCATCTTTGTTGCGTTTAAAGTCAACAATACGATAGTGCTGCTTATGTCCACCACCTACGTGGCGTACAGTGATACGGCCAGTATTATTACGGCCACCACTTTTAGATTTTTTCGCCAACAGGCCAGCAAAAGGTTTACCCTTATGCAGGTCCGTATTCACCACTTTAACTACGTGGCGACGACCTGGAGAGGTTGGCTTACACTTAATAACTGCCATGATAATTCTCCTTTGCTTATTCAGCGCCGCCGACGAAATCGATTTCAGCACCAGCAGCTAAAGTAACATAAGCTTTTTTCCAATCGATACGACGACCTACACGGCCACCGGTACGCTTGGTTTTGCCTTTATTAACTAAAGTGCGAACAGAATCAACTTCAACTTCAAATAGCTTCGCTACTGCAGCTTTAATCTCTGCTTTAGTTGCATCGATGGCTACGCGGAAAACTACAGTGTTGTTTTTCTCAGCAAGCACAGTACTCTTTTCAGAGATATGTGGACCAAGAATAACTTTTAG
The DNA here is from genome assembly GCF_021560015.1 of Shewanella vesiculosa. NCBI lineage: Bacteria > Pseudomonadati > Pseudomonadota > Gammaproteobacteria > Alteromonadales > Shewanellaceae > Shewanella > Shewanella vesiculosa. Next base: position 3,354,938 of record NZ_CP073588.1, read on the forward strand.
CAAACGTTCTTCGCGGATCATGCTAGCATCTCCTCGATTTGCTTCACTGCATCAGCAGTAACAAGAACAGTGTTGAATGCGATTAGACTAACTGGGTCAAGACCCGCTACGTCACGCACGTCAACTTTGTATAAGTTGCGAGCTGCTAAGAATAAATTCTCATCAACTTCTGCAGTAACAATTAGAACGTCTTCTAAGTTCATTGCTTTCAGTTTAGCTTTCAGCTCTTTAGTTTTAGGAGCTTCAACACCAAACGATTCAACAACAACTAAACGCTCTTGACGTACCAATTCAGAGAGAAAATGCTCTTTAGAGCACCACGGTACATCTTCTTGTTAACTTTTTGGCTGTGATCTTGTGTTTTAGCAGCGAATGTTACGCCACCGCCACGCCAGATTGGGCCTTTAACACTACCGGCACGAGCGCGGCCTGTGCCTTTCTGGCGCCAAGGCTTTTTGCCTGAGCCAGTTACTTCCGCACGAGTCTTTTGAGCACGAGTGCCCTGACGCGCGTTTGCAGCATATGCTACAACTACCTGATGAACCAATGCCTCGTTAAAGTCACGGCCGAAGGTAGTTTCGGAAACTTCAAGAGCGCTCTGGGCGTCTTTCAATACCAATTCCATTACTATCTCCTCAGACCTTAAGCTTTAACTGCTGGCTTGATAATCAAGTCACCATTGGTAGCGCCTGGAACTGCGCCGCGTACTAACAACAAGTTACGCTCTGCATCAACACGTACTACGTGTAGATTTTGAGTTGTTACTTGCTCAGCACCCATATGGCCTGACATTTTCTTGCCTTTGAATACACGACCAGGCGTTTGGTTCTGACCGATAGAACCATTCGAACGGTGTGCCAAAGAGTTACCATGTGTCATATCTTGAGTACGGAAATTCCAACGCTTAACACCGCCTTGGAAGCCTTTACCTTTAGATTGACCAGTAACGTCTACTTTCACTGTCTCAGCGAAAATATCAACATTAATTTCAGCACCAACTTCAATGCCTTCGCCTTCACCATCTGCTAAACGCATTTCCCACAAACCACGACCGGCTTCTACGCCGCCCTTGGCAAAGTGACCTGCTTCTGCTTTAGTGATGCGATTGGCTTTTTTGGTACCAGTAGTCACTTGAAGTGCACGGTAACCGTCAGTTTCTAAAGTTTTCACTTGAGTAACACGGTTGCCTGCAATCTCGATTACTGTTACAGGGATTGACGTACCATCTTCAGTGAAGATGCGAGTCATACCCACTTTACGACCAATAAGACCGATAGCCATCTCTCAAACCTCTTCTAAGGATCTCAATTAACCTAAGCTAATCTGAACGTCGACACCAGCCGCAAGATCTAAACGCATTAACGCGTCTACAGTCTTTTCTGTTGGCTCTACGATGTCAACTAAACGCTTGTGGGTACGAATTTCGTACTGATCACGAGCATCTTTATTAACGTGCGGAGAGATCAAAACGGTATAACGCTCTTTGCGAGTAGGTAGTGGAATTGGACCACGAACCTGCGCGCCTGTACGCTTAGCAGTTTCAACGATTTCCGCTGTAGACTGATCAATTAAACGATGATCAAAGCCTTTCAAGCGGATACGGATTCTTTGGTTCTGCATTGACCAGAGCTCCTAAAATGGACATATAAAAAATCACCCTCTAGCTTCTTCCTAATGGAAAAGCAGAGCGAGATGATTTAACCGTTCGACTCCCAATCGGAGTCGCTGTGAAAATGAGTAACCTATTTGGTTAAACATTATAATTTACGCTACACTTGTCAGCGAGTGGGCAATTATACAGATCTTCTTTCTAAGATCAAGCCCATTGTGTAAATAGTCTTCAAAAGTCTTTTTACAATCAACTGCGGCGCATTTTACACATTCTATGAACGAATGCTAGCATTGATTATTAAATTTTAAAAATAAAAAAGGAAGCCTAAGCTTCCTTTTTTAGTGTTCACTAAAGTCGCTATTACGCGATGATTTTAGCTACAACACCTGCACCAACTGTACGGCCACCTTCACGGATAGCGAAACGTAAACCGTCGTCCATCGCGATTGGGTAAATCAGGGTAACTACCATCTTGATGTTATCACCAGGCATAACCATTTCTACGCCTTCTGGTAACTCAATTGTGCCTGTTACGTCTGTTGTACGGAAGAAGAACTGTGGACGGTAACCTTTGAAGAATGGAGTATGACGTCCGCCTTCTTCTTTTGATAACACGTACACTTCTGATTCGAATGTAGTATGCGGGTTAATTGAACCAGGCTTAGCTAGTACTTGACCACGTTCTACGTCATCACGCTTAGTACCACGTAATAACACACCACAGTTTTCGCCAGCACGACCTTCGTCAAGTAACTTGCGGAACATTTCTACACCAGTACAAGTTGTTTTAGTTGTTGGACGAACACCAACAATTTCAACTTCGTCTGATACGCGAACGATACCACGTTCAACACGACCTGTTACCACTGTACCACGACCTGAAATCGAGAATACGTCTTCGATTGGTAGTAGGAATGGCTTGTCGATGTCACGAGCTGGTTCTGGAATATAAGTGTCTAAAGCTTCTGCAAGCTCAAGGATCTTAGCTTCCCACTCTGGCTGGCCTTCTAGTGCCTTAAGAGCTGAACCTTGAATTACTGGTAAATCATCACCTGGGAAGTCGTATTCTGAAAGCAGCTCACGCACTTCCATTTCAACTAATTCTAGTAATTCTTCGTCATCTACCATGTCACACTTGTTCATGAATACGATGATGAAAGGTACGCCAACCTGACGTGAAAGCAGGATGTGCTCACGTGTTTGTGGCATTGGGCCGTCTGTCGCAGCAACTACTAAGATTGCGCCGTCCATCTGTGCAGCACCGGTAATCATGTTTTTAACATAATCCGCGTGACCTGGACAGTCTACGTGTGCGTAGTGACGAATTGGTGTGTCATATTCGATGTGAGAAGTATTAATCGTAATACCGCGCTCACGCTCTTCTGGAGCGTTATCGATTTGAGCGAAGTTTTTAACTTCACCACCATAAGTTTTAGACAAAACGGCAGAGATTGCTGCTGTTAAAGTTGTTTTACCATGGTCAACGTGACCGATGGTGCCCACGTTTACGTGAGGCTTAATACGTTCAAATTTAGCTTTTGCCACGATATATTCCTTTCTTTTCAGAAGTGCTCGATTAATTCGAGCAATATAACATTGATGCCGTAACCAATATTAGTTACGAGATTCTATAATCGCTTTTGCAATGTTTTGCGGTGCATCTGCGTACTTCAAGAACTCCATAGAGTATGAAGCACGACCCTGAGATGCAGAGCGCAAATCAGTTGCATAACCAAACATTTCAGATAGAGGCACTACTGCGTGGACAAGTTTAACACCTGCGATGCCATCGTCCATACCTTCGATTATGCCACGACGGCGGTTTAAATCACCCACTACGTCGCCCATATAATTTTCAGGTGTAGTCACTTCTACTTTCATACAAGGTTCGAGCAACACCGGAGACGCTTCAAGCGCCCCCTGTTTAAAGCCCATAGAACCTGCAATTTTGAATGCCATTTCGTTCGAGTCCACATCATGATATGAACCATCAAATAAACTGACTTTCACGTCAAGTACAGGATAGCCGGCTAAAACGCCGTTTTTCATCTGTTCTTGAATACCTTTATCAACGGCAGGAATGAATTCACGAGGAACTACACCGCCTACTATTTCGTTAACAAATTCATAGCCAGAACCCTCTTCGAGAGGTTCAATTCTTAACCAAACATGACCAAATTGACCACGTCCGCCAGATTGACGTATGAACTTACCTTCCACTTCAACTTTAGAACGAATTGTTTCACGGTAGGCTACCTGTGGTTTACCTACGTTACACTCTACACCAAACTCGCGACGCATACGGTCAACGATAATGTCTAAGTGTAATTCGCCCATACCAGATATTAGTGTTTGTGCCGATTCGTCATCAGTCTCAACTTTGAATGATGGATCTTCCGCTGCTAATTTTTGCAGCGCAATCCCCATTTTATCTTGGTCGGCTTTTGAACGAGGCTCAACGGCAATGGTAATTACAGGTTCAGGGAACTCCATGCGCTCAAGAATCACTCTGTGATCATTATCGCAGAGAGTATCACCGGTTGTTACATCTTTAAGACCGATAGCAGCCGCTATATCACCAGCACGTACTTCTTTCAGTTCTGTTCGGTCGTTTGCGTGCATTTGCACAATACGCCCTACTCGCTCACGTTTCTGCTTAACAGAATTATAAACACCAGAACCTGATTCAAGCACACCTGAATACACGCGGATAAAGGTCAGTGTACCAACAAATGGATCAGTCGCAATTTTAAATGCTAAGGCCGCAAAAGGGGCATTATCATCGGGTGGGCGTTTAACTTCGTTTTCGCTGTCATCAATACCGGTAATTGCAGGTACATCATTAGGCGCTGGTAAGAAGTCAACTACCGCATCGAGAACCGCTTGCACACCTTTGTTCTTAAATGCAGAACCACAAGTTGCTAATACGATCTCATTGTTAATTGTGCGCTGACGCAACGCTGTTTTGATCTCGACTTCTGATAACTCACCTTCTTCAAGGTACTTGTTCATCAGTTCATCAGAGGCTTCAGCTGCTGCTTCCACGAGATACTCATGCATCTCTGCCGCTTTTGCTGCTAGATTTGCAGGAATGTCTTCATAAGTGAATGTCATCCCCTGATCTATTTCAGACCAGTTAATGGCTTTCATCTTAATTAAATCAATAACACCCTTGAAGTTCTCTTCTGCACCAATATTTAAATGAATTGGTACACAAGTCGCACCAAGGCGATTACGAATTTGATTTATTACACGGTCGAAATCTGCACCTGCACGGTCCATCTTATTAACAAATACCAGACGCGGAACGTGGTATTTATCAGCTTGACGCCATACGGTTTCAGATTGTGGTTCAACGCCTGACGAGCCGCAGAATACTACTACAGCGCCATCGAGAACACGTAATGAACGCTCGACTTCAATAGTGAAGTCTACGTGACCTGGGGTATCGATGATATTAATACGGTGTTCAGTGAACTGAGCTTCCATACCGCGCCAAAAAGTTGTTACTGCAGCAGAGGTGATAGTAATACCACGCTCTTGCTCTTGTACCATCCAATCTGTCGTGGCGGCGCCGTCATGCACCTCGCCGATTTTATGAGACATACCGGTATAGAACAGAACACGTTCTGTTGTGGTAGTTTTACCTGCATCCACATGAGCAACAATACCGATATTTCGATAACGCTCAATTGGGGTTATACGAGCCACTATTTATACCCTCTCAGCTAAAACTTTTGGTTTTAGCAATATCAACAATATGGAGCGGACCGAAGTCCGCTCCATCATATTACCAACGGTAATGAGCAAAGGCTTTGTTAGCTTCAGCCATGCGATGCACGTCTTCACGCTTCTTAACCGCAGTACCTTTGTTTTCAGACGCATCTAGCATTTCACCTGCTAGACGTAAAGCCATAGATTTTTCACCACGTTTGCGAGCAGCTTCAACTAACCAGCGCATCGCTAGTGCGTTACGACGCACTGGACGAACTTCACATGGTACTTGATAAGTAGAACCCCCAACGCGACGAGATTTAACTTCGACTGATGGGCGAACGTTATCAAGAGCTGCTTCAAGGATACTTAAATGATTTTCGCTTTTCTTTTCAGCGACAACATCTAGTGCCTTGTAAATGATTTTTTCTGCAGTCGACTTTTTGCCGTCCTGCATGATGACGTTGATGAACTTAGCCAACAACTCACTGTGAAACTTTGGATCTGGTAGGATTTTACGTTGTCCTACAACGCGACGTCTTGGCATATTAATTCTCCGTATGCTTCAGGTATTTCCAAAACTGGAATGTCAAATAAATACTAGCTTGGCCTTACTTAAACGGGATACGTTAAGACTTAGGACGCTTAGCACCGTACTTAGAACGGCCTTGGCGACGTGAAGTCACGCCAGCACAGTCTAATGCGCCACGAACAGTGTGGTAACGCACACCTGGTAAGTCTTTAACACGACCACCACGGATTAGGATTACACTGTGCTCTTGCAAGTTATGGCCTTCACCACCGATATACGAAGTTACTTCGAAACCGTTAGTTAAGCGCACACGAGCTACTTTACGTAGTGCAGAGTTAGGTTTTTTTAGGTGTTGTAGTGTACACACGAGTACAAACACCACGTTTTTGTGGGCACGCGTTCAACGCAGGCACATTAGTCTTTTCGACTTTTGGCGCGCGTGGCTTACGTACCAACTGGTTAACAGTTGCCATGTATAGCTCCGACAGTTGATTCAAGCTCAACAATTAGGTGTGAAAAATCTATATCCCACAATGGTGGGACGCGGAATTTTAGAAAGGTAATGGCAATCTGTCAAGAAATAGCCAACTTTTCATGCAAATTCCAATAAAAAAGGCGCCAATGGCGCCTTTTTTTAACAAAAAACTAACTTAATCTTGGCCACCGGCCAAGTTTAGTAGATCTGCTAGGTTCTGTTCAGCTTCGCTTGCAGTAACAGTTGTAGCTGCTACTTTGCCACGAGAACTTAACACTTTAGCGCGTTCTTCGTTACGGGTCTTGTGATAAGCATAACCAGTACCAGCTGGGATCAAACGACCAACGATTACGTTTTCTTTCAGACCACGTAATGGATCGCTCTTACCGCCAACGGCCGCTTCAGTTAACACACGAGTGGTTTCCTGGAACGATGCTGCAGAAATGAATGATTCAGTAGCCAAAGACGCTTTGGTAATACCTAGTAATTCACGTTCAAACGTTGCAGGTGTTTTACCTTGAGCGATTAACTCACGGTTAGCAATCTTCACGCGTGAAACTTCTGCTTGCTCACCTTCTAAGAATTCAGTGTCACCTGTTGAAGTGATCAAACACTTACGTAACATTTGACGAATGATAACTTCGATGTGCTTATCGTTGATCTTAACGCCCTGTAGACGGTAAACATCTTGTACTTCGTTCACAATGTAGTTTGCTACGTTGTGGATACCACGAAGACGAAGAATGTCGTGTGCCGCTTCTGGGCCGTCAGCTATAACTTCACCACGTTCGACTTTTTCACCTTCGAACACGTTTAAGTTACGCCACTTAGGGATCATCTCTTCATAGTGATCACTACCATCGGCTGGCGTAATCACTAGGCGACGCTTACCTTTAGTTTCCTTACCGAACGAGATAGTACCTGAGATTTCTGCAAGAATTGCAGGCTCTTTCGGCTTACGCGCTTCGAATAAGTCAGCAACACGTGGTAGACCACCGGTGATGTCACGAGTTTTAGACGATTCTTGTGGAATACGTGCTAATGGATCACCAACGTTGATTTTCGCGTTATCGTCTTTCGACACAATCGCGTTACCAGGTAAGAAGTATTGAGCTGGTACTTCAGTACCAGGGATCATTAAGTCGTTACCATTGGCATCAACTAAGCGAATAGCTGGACGCAATTCTTTACCGGCTGAAGTACGCGCACCAACATCGAGCACTACGACAGAAGATAAACCCGTTAACTCGTCAGTTTGGCGAGTCATGGTTACGCCATCGATCATGTCAACGAACTTCACGCTACCGGCAACTTCAGAAATAATTGGGTGAGTATGTGGATCCCAGTTTGCGATGATTTCGCCAGCTGCAACTTCACTTTCTTCCAATTTCTCTAATACGGTACCGTAAGGTACTTTATAGCGCTCTTTCTCACGACCTAGCTCATCGATGATAGCTATCTCAGAAGAACGAGAAACAATTACAAGCTTACCGTCGATATTTGAAACATGCTTAGCATTGTGTAACTTCAGAGAACCCGCGTTCTTAACTTGAACGTTGTTTTCTGCAGAAGCTCGAGATGCCGCACCACCAATGTGGAACGTACGCATGGTTAACTGTGTACCAGGTTCACCAATAGACTGCGCCGCAACAACACCAATCGCTTCACCGTGGTTAATAATATGACCACGAGCCAAGTCACGACCGTAACATGCCGCACACACACCAAAGTCTGTGTCACAGGTAATAACAGAACGTACAATGACTTCGTCGATGCTGTGTTCTTCTAACGTATTACACCATGCTTCATCAAGAAGTGTGTTGCGTGGAGCAAGCACTTCATCTGTACCTGGCTTCATTACGTCAAGCGCAACCACACGACCTAGAACACGTTCACGTAATGGCTCAACAACATCACCACCTTCAATAAGCGGTTTCATTGTTAGACCATGCTCAACACCACAGTCATCTTCAATAACGACTAAGTCTTGTGCAACGTCTACTAAACGACGAGTCAAGTAACCCGAGTTAGCTGTCTTCAATGCTGTATCGGCAAGACCTTTACGCGCACCGTGAGTAGAAATAAAGTACTGAAGTACGTTTAGACCTTCACGGAAGTTAGCCGTAATTGGTGTTTCGATGATTGAGCCATCTGGCTTAGCCATCAAACCACGCATACCTGCTAGCTGACGGATCTGTGCAGCACTACCACGAGCACCTGAGTCAGCCATCATATAGATGCTGTTAAACGAAGCTTGTTGCTCAGGTACACCATCACGGTTAATCACTGTCTCAGTAGACAAGTTTTCCATCATGGCTTTAGAGACTTTTTCGTTCGCGCTTGCCCAGATATCGATTACTTTGTTGTAACGCTCACCAGCTGTTACAAGACCTGACTGGAACTGCTCTTGAATTTCAAGCACTTCAGCTTCAGCGTCTGCAACTAAGGTGTATTTCTCGTCAGGAATAACCATGTCATCGATACCAACAGAGGCACCAGAAATGGTTGCAAAACGGAAACCGGTATACATCAATTGGTCAGCAAAGATAACAGTATCTTTAAGACCTAGTTGACGATACAAGTGTTCAACAGCTTAGAAATCTGTTTCTTACCCATGTTTTGGTTAACCAAATCATACGATAAGCCTTCAGGCAAAATTAATGATAAAAGAGCACGACCAACAGTCGTATCAATGATACGAGTTGCTTTAGTTCTTTCGCCATCTTCTGCGATGTTGGTTTCGGTAATACGCACTTTAACGCGAGCATGTAGTTCAGCAACACCAGTAGCGTAGGCTTTTTCTACTTCTGACACATCAGCGAATGCCATACCTTCACCGCGACCGTTAATACATTCACGGCTGGTGTAGTACAAACCTAATACAACGTCCTGAGACGGCGTAATTACTGGCTCACCGTTAGCAGGTGACAAAATGTTGTTGGTTGACATCATTAGCGCACGAGCTTCTAACTGAGCTTCAAGCGTTAATGGTACGTGAACCGCCATTTGGTCACCGTCGAAGTCGGCGTTGTATGCCGCACAAACTAACGGATGCAATTGAATTGCTTTACCTTCAATCAGTACAGGTTCAAATGCTTGAATACCTAGTCTGTGAAGTGTTGGTGCACGGTTAAGCATTACTGGATGTTCACGAATCACTTCGTCTAGCACATCCCATACTTCAGCCTGTTCGCGTTCAACCATTTTCTTAGCAGCTTTAATAGTCGTCGCTAAACCACGCGCTTCTAACTTGCCGTAAATAAATGGTTTGAATAGCTCAAGCGCCATCTTCTTAGGAAGACCACACTGATGCAGACGTAAAGTAGGACCTACGGTAATTACCGAACGGCCTGAATAGTCAACACGCTTACCAAGTAAGTTCTGACGGAAACGACCTTGCTTACCCTTGATCATATCAGCAAGAGATTTAAGCGGACGCTTGTTAGAACCGGTAATAGCACGACCGCGACGACCGTTATCTAATAGCGCATCAACTGACTCTTGTAACATACGTTTTTCGTTACGTACAATAATGTCAGGCGCAGCTAAATCTAACAGACGCTTTAAGCGGTTGTTACGGTTAATCACACGACGGTAAAGATCGTTAAGATCTGATGTCGCGAAACGACCACCATCTAACGGCACTAATGGACGTAGATCAGGTGGAAGAACCGGTAATACTTTTAAGATCATCCACTCTGGCTTGTTGCCAGAAGTGAAGAATGCTTCCATCAATTTAAGGCGTTTAGTCACCTTTTTACGACGGGTTTCAGAGTTAATTGAAGGCAACTCTTCACGCATTTGCTCGATCTGTTCAGCTAAATTGATAGCACGTAGCAATTCAAGAACTGCTTCAGCACCCATTTTAGCTTCAAACTCGTCACCGTATTCTTCTAACGCATCAAGATACGTTTCTTCGGTCAGCATTTGGCCGCGCTCAAGCGTGGTCATACCAGGCTCGATAACAACAAATGATTCGAAATACAGTACGCGTTCAATATCACGCAACGTCATATCTAGCATTAAGCCAATACGTGACGGAAGTGATTTTAAGAACCAAATGTGGGCAACTGGGCTAGCCAGATCAATGTGACCCATGCGCTCACGACGCACTTTAGTCTGGGTAACTTCTACGCCACACTTTTCACAAATAACACCACGGTGCTTCAAACGCTTGTATTTACCACACAAACATTCGTAATCTTTAACCGGACCAAAGATACGCGCACAAAACAAACCTTCACGTTCAGGCTTGAATGTACGGTAGTTAATGGTTTCTGGCTTCTTTACTTCACCAAAAGACCAAGAACGGATTAGATCTGGCGAGGCCAAACCAATTTTAATACCGTTAAATTCTTCAGTCTTACTTTGCTGTTTAAGAAACTTTAATAAGTCTTTCACGTTTCTCTCCTGAAGGAGTTAAACCAGGTGCTTTGCTGCTGCAAAGCACCCTTGGTTACCAAACATTGCTTAAGTGCGATGCTTACTCTTGGTCCAACTCGATATTAATACCAAGTGAACGAATTTCCTTCAACAATACGTTGAAAGACTCAGGCATGCCAGGTTGCATCTGATGGTTACCGTCGACGATGTTTTTATACATCTGAGTACGACCGTTAACGTCATCTGATTTAACTGTTAGCATTTCTTGTAGAGTATAAGCAGCACCATATGCTTCAAGTGCCCACACTTCCATCTCACCGAAACGCTGACCACCAAATTGAGCTTTACCGCCCAATGGTTGTTGAGTCACTAAGCTGTACGAACCCGTAGAACGAGCGTGCATCTTGTCATCAACTAAGTGGTTCAATTTAAGCATATACATGTAACCAACGGTTACTTTACGCTCAAATTCGTTACCGGTACGGCCGTCACATAATGTCAACTGGCCAGACTCAGGTAAGCCTGCAAGAGCAAGCATTTGCTTGATCTCTTTCTCTTTAGCACCGTCGAATGCTGGTGTAGCAATTGGAATACCACCTTTAAGGTTGGTAGCCAAGCGCACAACTTCATCATCAGTAAACGAATCGATATCAACGCGTTGAAGCACGTCATCACCTAATTCATAAACTTGTTTGATGTAACCACGAAGTTCGGCAATTTCACGCTGCTCTTCAAGCATAGCAGTAATTTTATTACCGATACCCTTAGCTGCTGCGCCCATGTGGACTTCAAGTACCTGACCGATGTTCATACGCGAAGGTACGCCCAATGGGTTAAGTACGATGTCTACAGGATTACCTTCTTCATCGTATGGCATGTCTTCAACAGGACAAATCTTCGAGATAACACCTTTGTTACCATGACGACCTGCCATCTTGTCACCAGGCTGGATAGTACGTTTAACTGCAAGGTAAACCTTAACAATTTTCAATACACCAGGTGCCAAGTCATCACCTTGGGTGATCTTGCGACGCTTGATTTCAAATGTCTTATCGAAGTCTGCTTTAAGCTCTTCATGCTGTTCAGCTAACTGCTCTAATTCAGTTTGTTTTGCTTCATCGTCGATAACTTGGATTAATACGTCTTTACGTGGGATCTCAGCTAACTTAGCTTCAGAATAACCTACAGACAATAACAAGTTACGTGCACGGCCCAATACGCCTTCTTCAAGGATCTTGAACTCTTCACCTAAGTCTTTACGAGCTTGGCGAACATGCATTTCTTCAATTTCAAGCGCACGCTTATCTTTCTCAACGCCGTCACGGGTAAATACCTGTACGTCGATGATGGTGCCTTTGACTGAGTTAGGAACACGTAATGAGCTGTCCTTAACGTCAGAAGCTTTTTCACCAAAAATAGCTCGGAGTAGTTTCTCTTCTGGAGTTAACTGTGTTTCACCCTTAGGTGTCACTTTACCCACAAGAATGTCGCCACCCTTCACTTCTGCACCAATATAAACGATACCTGATTCATCTAATTTAGATAAAGCAGACTCACCTACGTTTGGAATATCAGCAGTGATTTCTTCGCTACCCAATTTAGTATCACGAGCAATACAAGAAAGCTCCTGAATATGGATAGTAGTAAAACGATCTTCTTGCGCTACGCGCTCAGAAATTAAGATCGAATCTTCGAAGTTATAACCGTTCCAAGGCATGAACGCGATGCGCATGTTCTGACCAAGCGCCAAATCACCTAAATCGGTAGATGGACCATCGGCCAATACATCGCCACGAACCACAGGCTCACCAACAGAACAACAAGGACGTTGGTTAATACAGGTGTTTTGGTTTGAACGGGTATATTTAGTTAGGTTGTAAATGTCGATACCGGCTTCACCTGCGTGTAGCTCATCTTCATTTACTTTAACTACGATACGGCTAGCATCAACATAATCAACCACACCGCCACGTTTAGCAGCTACAACCACACCAGAGTCAACAGCAAGAGTACGTTCAATACCCGTTCCGACTAACGGCTTATCAGCACGTAAAGTAGGTACTGCTTGACGTTGCATGTTTGCACCCATCAATGCGCGGTTAGCATCATCGTGTTCTAAGAACGGAATTAATGATGCTGCAACAGAAATAATCTGCTGTGGAGATACGTCCATATACTGAACATCGGCTGCGCGCATAAAGGTAGACTCACCTTTGTGACGACAAGCGATTTGTTCTTCTGCCATACGGCCATCAGCATCAACTTCGATGTTAGCCTGAGCAATAACATAACGACCTTCTTCGATCGCTGATAAGTATTCAACATCATCAGTAATCACACCATCAACCACTTTGCGGTAAGGTGTTTCTAGGAAGCCGTAAGAGTTAGTGCGCGCAAAACTTGCTAACGAGTTGATTAGACCAATGTTTGGACCTTCAGGGGTCTCAATTGGACATAAACGACCGTAGTGAGTTGGATGTACGTCACGAACTTCGAAACCAGCACGCTCACGAGTCAAACCACCTGGGCCAAGCGCAGAAATACGACGTTTATGCGTTACTTCTGATAGCGGGTTGTTTTGATCCATAAACTGTGACAATTGTGAAGAACCAAAGAATTCTTTCACTGCCGCAGAAATTGGCTTAGCGTTAATCAAGTCTTGTGGCATTAGCTCGTTTAAATCGCCTAAAGATAGACGCTCACGAACAGCACGCTCAACACGGACTAAACCAACACGGAACTGGTTTTCAGCCATTTCACCAACGCTACGAATACGACGGTTACCTAAGTGGTCAATATCGTCGACTTCATCATAACCATTACGGATTTCGATGATTTTCTTCATAACAGATACGATGTCTTCTTTAGACAACACACCGTTACCTTCGTCTTCTGCAATCTCAAGACGACGGTTGAACTTCATACGACCTACTTTAGATAAGTCATAACGTTCTTCACTGAAGAATAGGTTTTGGAATAAACCTTCGGCAGCATCTTTGGTTGGTGGCTCGCCAGGACGCATCATACGGTAGATTTCAACTAAAGCTTCTAAGCGGTTAGTTGTTGAATCAATGCGTAATGTGTCAGCAATATAAGCACCATGATCAAGATCATTGATAAACAAAGTATCAATATTCTTAATACCAGCAAGTGATAACTTAGCTAAATCTTCTAAGGTAATCTCGCTGTTTGCGGTCACTAAAACTTCACCGGTATCTTCATCGATGTAGTCTTGAGCAGCATACTTACCAACAATATAATCTACTGGCACTTCTAGCTCAGTCGTGTTGGTTTTTTCAAGTTGCTTAATGTGACGCGCAGTGATGCGACGACCAGCTTCAACTAATAAAGAGCCTTCAGCATCTTTAATGTCATAGCCAGCAGTTTCACCACGTAGGCGGTCAGGCACTAGTGACATCACTAATGAGTCTTTTTTAATCTTAAACTCGATACGCTCAAAGAATAAATCGAGGATATCTTGAGTAGAATATTCAAGCGCTCGTAAAATGATAGTAGCCGGTAATTTACGACGACGGTCAATACGAACGAATAGAGCATCTTTAGGATCAAATTCAAAGTCAAGCCATGAACCACGGTAAGGAATAATACGTGCGTTATACAGCACCTTACCAGAAGAGTGGGTTTTACCACGGTCATGATCAAAGAACACACCTGGAGAACGGTGTAACTGAGACACGATTACACGCTCAGTACCGTTAATAACGAAAGTACCGTTATTAGTCATCATAGGTATATCACCCATGTAGACTTCTTGCTCTTTAATGTCTTTAACAGTGCCAGCAGCAGCTTCACGGTCAAACAACACCATGCGTAATTTAACGCGTAGTGGTGCCGAATAAGTAACACCGCGGATCTGACATTCTTTCACATCAAAAACTGGCTCACCTAGCTTGTAGCTGACATATTGCAGCTCAGAATAGCCAGAAAAGCTCTTGATAGGAAAAACGCTACGGAATGCAGCTTCTAAGCCACGCTCACCCGTAGGGTCTTGATCGGTGAACTTCTTAAAAGAGTCTAACTGGATAGACAATAAATAAGGGATGTCCAAAACTTTTGGACGCTTACCAAAGTCTTTGCGAATACGCTTCTTTTCAGAATAGGAGTAAACCATGGGTTTCCTCTGCTTACGAGATGTGACCAAGACTGAAATAATTTAATTAAATCAGCACGTTTGCCCATCACCGTTGATGGCAAGAACCTAACCAGTAATCTCTGCTAGGGACTGCTAAAACTGGCGACAAACGGTGAAAAAAAATCGCCTGCGCATAAAGCGCAAAAAAGGCCGACGGTTAAAAAACCGCCAGCCTTCACCCAATTGCTTGGGTGATGCAAGCTAAATTATAGCTTACTTAACTTCAACAGAAGCACCAGCGGCTTCTAGATCAGCTTTAAGAGTTGCAGCTTCTTCTTTAGACACAGCTTCTTTAACTGCGATTGGAGAAGATTCAGCCATAGTTTTAGCTTCTTTTAGGCCTAAACCTGTAGCGCTACGAAGTGCTTTAATAACAGCAACTTTGTTTTCGCCATGAGAAGTAAGAACTACGTCAAATTCTGTTTGCTCTTCAGCAACAACAGCATCGCCGCCGCCTGAAACTACTGCAGCAGCAGCAGAAACGCCGAATTTCTCTTCCATAGCTTCGATTAGTTCAACTACTTCCATTACAGACATTGCTGCAAAAGCTTCTAACATTTGGTCTTTAGTGATAGACATTAGAAATATTTCCTATTGTTCTGAATTCAATTTTATTAAGCTGCCTGCTTATAATTAAGCGGCGTCTTGTTTTTGATCGCGAAGGGCGGCCAATGTACGTACGAATTTGCCAGCAGATGCTTCTTTCATAGTCATCATCAACTGAGCTAGTGCTTCGTCGTAAGTTGGTAGTTTCGCTAAACGATCAATATCAGCTGCAGGGATAAACATCCCTTCGAAAGCTGCACCTTTAACTTCAAATTTTGCTTGACCCTTAGCGAAGTCTTTTAAAAGACGCGCTGCAGCACCTGGATGCTCGTTAGAGAAAGCTATTAAAGTTGGGCCAGTGAACGTTTCTGCTAGGCACTCAAAAGCTGTACCTTGAACTGCACGACGAGCAAGAGTGTTACGTACTACACGTACAAACACACCATTTTCGCGAGCAGCTTTACGCAGACCGGTCATAGCACCTACAGTTACGCCACGTGAATCGGCAACAACTGCAGAAAGTGCACCTTTGGCAGCTTCGTTGACTTCAGCCACAATTGCCTGTTTGTCTTCGAGTCTTAATGCCATTGGCTTTACTCCTGGATTCTACCTAGGGAATTCCCTAGAATTTACCAAACTAAACACAAATGTGTTTAGTTACTTACGGTGCAGATTTTCCAGTAAAAAAATTTAGCTGGGGCCTGACACCGTCTACGCTGGAAATTAAGTTAACCTTACGATTAACACCTGCGGTCTTGGACGGAAACCGACTCTAATATACAAAAAGTGATTTACTTATGTATAAAAGCGGCTTCAACCCACAAAGTGCGCGCATTATAGACTAATACGCGCGCTTTGTATATTACTTAACTTCGTCCAGAGAACCCTGGTCGATAGCTACACCTGCACCCATAGTGGTAGAGATGCTAATCTTTTTCACGTAAATGCCTTTAGCAACTGCAGGCTTAGCCTTTTTCAGTGCTGACACTAACGATTCTAAGTTTTCTTTCAACTGTTCAGTAGTGAATGTAACTTTACCGATAGTTGTGTGGATAATACCATTTTTGTCGTTTCTGTAACGAACTTGACCTGCTTTGGCATTCTTAACTGCTTCAGCAACGTTTGGCGTTACTGTACCAGTTTTAGGGTTAGGCATTAAACCACGAGGGCCTAAAATTTGACCTAACATACCAACAACGCGCATTGCATCTGGAGATGCGATAACCACGTCGAAGTTCATTTCGCCAGCTTTAACTTTTTCAGCTAAATCTTCCATACCCACAAGTTCTGCGCCAGCAGCAATAGCAGCTTCAGCGTTTGCACCTTGTGTGAATACAGCAACACGAACATCACGACCAGTACCATGTGGAAGTACAGTAGCACCACGCACGTTTTGATCTGATTTACGAGGATCGATGCCTAGATTAACAGCCACATCAACACTTTCAACAAACTTAGCAGTCGCTAATTCTTGTAAAAGTACTACAGCTTCGCTGATGTCATACAATTTTGTTGCATCAACTTTTTCGCGGATAACGCGAGCGCGCTTAGTTAGCTTTGCCATTATATTAGTCCTCTACTACCAAACCCATTGAACGTGCAGTACCTTCAATTGAGCGAGTCATCGCTTCAATATCAGCACCAGTCATATCAGCGGCTTTAGATTCAGCAATTTCCTGAACTGCGCTACGCTTAATAGTACCTACTTTTTGAGTATTAGGACGGCCAGAACCTGATTTCAGACCTACTGCTTTAAGCAATAAGAAAGATGCAGGTGGAGTCTTAGTTTCAAAAGTGAAAGAACGGTCGTTATATACAGTGATAACAACAGGAATCGGCATACCTTTTTCGAACTTTTCAGTACGAGCGTTGAATGCTTTACAGAATTCCATAATGTTCACACCTTTTTGACCTAAAGCAGGTCCAACTGGTGGAGACGGGTTTGCAGCACCGGCTGCTACTTGTAGCTTGATATAAGCTTCAATTTTCTTTGCCATGTCGACATTTCCTCTATTTGGGTTCAAACGCATCTTGGCGACATGCCAATACGCTCCCCTGAAAACAACGGGTGCGAATTATATAAAAATACGCACCCGCAAACAATATATATTTGTAGTTATTTTAATCAGCTCTTTTCGACTTGATTAAAATCGAGTTCTACTGGTGTTGAACGACCGAAAATCATCACCGAAACTTTAATACGGTTCTTTTCATAATCGACTTCTTCGATTGTACCGTTAAAGTCAGCAAATGGACCGTCACAAACGCGAACCACTTCACCAGGCTCATACATAATACGATGAGTTGGAGACTCAACAGTATCTTGTAGACGCTGAAGAATTGCATCAGCTTCTTTGTCAGAAATCGGTGCAGGGCGATCCGATGTTCCACCGATAAAGCCCATTACACGTGGAATGCTTTTGACTAAGTGCCAGCTGTCATCGTTCATTTCCATCTGGACCAATACATAACCAGGGAAAAATTTGCGTTCACTTTTACGGCGTTGACCTGCACGCATTTCAACAACTTCTTCAGTAGGAACTAAAATCTCACCAAAGTATGCTTCCATGTTATGCATTTTGATATGTTCTAGCAGTGTTTTAAGCACACGGCCTTCATAGCCTGAAAAGGCTTGGATCACATACCATCTTTTTTTCGCTTCTGTAACTTCAGTCATTTTCAGATGCCTATACGCCAGTAATTAAATTGACTACTCGTAACAATATAGCATCCAATCCCCAAAGGATTAATGCCATTACTGCAGTAGCTGCAAGTACAATAAAGGTAGTGTTTAGCGCCTCTTGGCGAGTTGGCCAAACGACTTTGCGCACTTCAATATGTGCTTCACGAGCAAAAGATTGCGCCTGCTTTCCCTTACTTGTCTGCAGTGCAATGATACCTGCAATAGCAAAGGCAATAATTACCCCAGCAACACGAGCTACAACATTAGCATCTGCATAAAATTGATTGCCTATAACAGCAGTAGCAATAAGCAATGCTGCTATGCCCCACTTAACGATATCCAAAGAATTACTCTGGTTTTCAGTATTTGTTGTCATCGGTTAATTCCGTTACTCACTACGACCTGGGCTTAGCTTGGTAAACAACATATTCACCAAATCCACATTTCCGAACTTTCCCGGAAAATGCATAAGCACAGGGTCAAAAATCGGCCATAGATTGTATTCTTATTCAGCTTTGTTCGCAACAATACAGGTAAAGTAAGATTAACAAATCAATCAAAAAATCGATTTTTATTGCTAACTTTACCCTAAAAATAAAAAAGGAAGCCTAAGCTTCCTTTTTTAACGTTCACTAAAGTCGCTATTACGCGATGATTTTAGCTACAACACCTGCACCAACTGTACGGCCACCTTCACGGATAGCGAAACGTAAACCGTCGTCCATCGCGATTGGGTAAATCAGGGTAACTACCATCTTGATGTTATCACCAGGCATAACCATTTCTACGCCTTCTGGTAACTCAATTGTGCCTGTTACGTCTGTTGTACGGAAGAAGAACTGTGGACGGTAACCTTTGAAGAATGGAGTATGACGTCCGCCTTCTTCTTTTGATAACACGTACACTTCTGATTCGAATGTAGTATGCGGGTTAATTGAACCAGGCTTAGCTAGTACTTGGCCACGTTCTACGTCATCACGCTTAGTACCACGTAATAACACACCACAGTTTTCGCCAGCACGACCTTCGTCAAGTAACTTGCGGAACATTTCTACACCAGTACAAGTTGTTTTAGTTGTTGGACGAACACCAACAATTTCAACTTCGTCTGATACGCGAACTATACCACGTTCAACACGACCTGTTACCACTGTACCACGACCTGAAATCGAGAATACGTCTTCGATTGGTAGTAGGAATGGCTTGTCGATGTCACGAGCTGGTTCTGGAATATAAGTGTCTAAAGCTTCTGCAAGCTCAAGGATCTTAGCTTCCCACTCTGGCTGGCCTTCTAGTGCCTTAAGAGCTGAACCTTGAATTACTGGTAAATCATCACCTGGGAAGTCGTATTCTGAAAGAAGCTCACGCACTTCCATTTCAACTAATTCTAGTAATTCTTCGTCATCTACCATGTCACACTTGTTCATGAATACGATGATGAAAGGTACACCAACCTGACGTGAAAGCAGGATGTGCTCACGTGTTTGTGGCATTGGGCCGTCTGTCGCAGCAACTACTAAGATTGCGCCGTCCATCTGTGCAGCACCGGTAATCATGTTTTTAACATAATCCGCGTGACCTGGACAGTCTACGTGTGCGTAGTGACGAATTGGTGTGTCATATTCGATGTGAGAAGTATTAATCGTAATACCGCGCTCACGCTCTTCTGGAGCGTTATCGATTTGAGCGAAGTTTTTAACTTCACCACCATAAGTTTTAGACAAAACGGCAGAGATTGCTGCTGTTAAAGTTGTTTTACCATGGTCAACGTGACCGATGGTGCCCACGTTTACATGGGGCTTGTTACGTTCAAATTTAGCTTTTGCCATGGTATTGCCTCAGTCCAATTATCTTGGTGATGAAAACACATATAGTAAAAATCCGATGCATTAAATGACATCGAATCGATTATTTAGGGTTAGGAAGTTTATTCATGACAAGCTGGTGTTGATAGGCAGATTCGCACTGCCGACTCACCCTCATTAAAGGTGCGCTCTACCAACTGAGCCGTATCAGCGAACAAATTTGGAGCGGATGGCGGGAATCGAACCCGCGTTATCAGCTTGGAAGGCTGGAGTAATACCATTATACGACATCCGCGCAACCTGTTTAGGCTACCTAACTACCTAGAAAATGGTGGAGGGAGAAGGATTCGAACCTTCGAAGGCTGAGCCGTCAGATTTACAGTCTGATCCCTTTTGGCCACTCGGGAACCCCTCCAGAAAAATGGTGCCGGCACCAAGAGTCGAACTCGGGACCTACTGATTACAAGTCAGTTGCTCTACCAACTGAGCTATGCCGGCGTATCATTTCGGGTTCGGATATTAGGTAAATGTGCCCCAGAGTGCAAGAGTAAAATGATAAAAAAACTAAAAAAAGTTTCAAATGACGTTTTTTTGCACTTGTTTAGCACAAAAAGAGTGATTAGTAGGCAAATGTAATTAGTGATGAAGACAAATGAGAACCAAACTATTGTCGCCATTTATACGATAGTGTAATGTGCCTGACCAACCTAGAGGAATGGTTATGAACCCAATTAACTCAATACAAGATGCACTCTACTTTGCTTTTCAGCGCGAGCATTGGGCTGAATTACGCAAATCAGTGCCACTCACATTGAGTCAGGCTGAATTAGAAAACCTGCGTGGTATGAATGAAAAGCTGTCTTTAGATGAAGTCACTGACATTTACCTTCCTCTCAGCCGTTTACTGAATTTATTTGTCGGCTCTAAACAACAGCGTGGACTCGTTCTTGATAAGTTTCTTGAACAGAAAGCTTCTCCAGGTCCTTACATTATTAGTATCGCAGGAAGCGTAGCTGTCGGTAAGAGCACCACAGCACGCATCTTACAGACGTTATTACAGCGTTGGCCCGAGCATCCTAAAGTTGATTTAGTCACTACTGATGGTTTTTTATATCCATTAGCAGATTTAAAGCGTAAAGGACTACTGCAGCGTAAAGGTTTTCCTGAAAGTTATGACATGAAAATGTTAGTCGAATTTATATCGGCTGTTAAAGCTGGAAATAAAGAGATATTGGCACCACTTTATTCTCATGTCACTTATGATAGATGTCACGATGAACATCAAGCTATTCGCCAACCTGACATTTTGATTTTAGAAGGTTTAAATGTACTGCAAACGGGTTTAGATACCCCAATCGACACCAGAAGACCTTTTGTATCAGATTTTGTCGATTTCTCGATTTATGTTGATGCCGATGAGTCATTGCTTAAAGATTGGTATAAACAACGATTCTTGCAATTTAGAACTGGGGCGTTTAGTGACCCAAACTCATTCTTTCATCACTACTCTTCTTTGACCGACGATGAAGCGAATGTAATTGCTGCCAATATTTGGGATACCATCAATGGCCCAAATTTATCATTAAATATTCAGCCGACACGCGAGCGAGCTCATTTGATTTTACAAAAAGGCCCCAACCACTTAATGGATCGGGTTTTACTGCGCAAATAACACGATATGCGCCTATTATTAGGCGTTATTTAGTAAGACTTGTTCGAGATAACGGACTCACTCAATATGCAAAAGTACGCCATAAGGTGTGACACTTAGTCATTCTAAGCAAACACCTTATAAATAACCAACCGATTGTATAAAAATAACAAACAACCGTTTAGTCGCCTCCTTCGGGCAGCATTTGAGTCTTTCTACCATGTTATTTCATTGTCTCATAGAGTAGAAAAACGTCATCCTACAGGCTTAGGCAGGCGTCAAGCAGGCCTAAATTGCTGTAAAATTCACCTTATATAACCCACATCCTTATTGCCTATGTCGCTGCTCGAAGACTGATTTCACCACCTAAATAGCGCTTAATACCTTGGTCAGTTTCAAGCAATAAAGCACCTTGATCATCAATGCCTCGACAAATACCATTCACACAATTGGGTGCCATGATTAATGAAACATCGCGATTAGCAAATAAATCATACTTATTCCAGCGATCCAAAAAAGCGCCCAACCCTTTTTGCTCAAATAACTGAAGATCAGTTTTAAGGGTTTTGTGCAGTTGGATCAACAGCTCGGTTTTATCTGGCATACTCATTAAACTGGAGAGATCACTCCAGGGCTGATCAATAAGCCCGCCTTGTTCTGCAGACATACTCATATTAATGCCAAAACCAATTACAAGCTCGGTTTGTTGCGCAGATGAGTGGGCTATTTCGACTAAAATCCCTGCTAATTTTTTATGTTCTAGATAAATGTCATTCGGCCATTTTAAACCTAGCCCCTCAACCCCAAACGCTGATAAAGCCTTAACAATAGAACAACCAACCACTAAGCTTAAGCCACTTGCTTTGCTAATATCGCTATGTAAACGCCAGAACATGGATGCATAAATATGGTGCCCGTAGGGAGACAACCATTTCCTGCCTCTTCGACCTCTGCCTGCAGATTGATATTCAGCGATGCAAATATCACCCGATTTAAGCTCACTAGTATGTCCAAGTAAAAAAGCATTAGTGCTTGTTGTTTCATCAAAATAAAAACAGCGGCCATCAACATTATTGACAAGAATTGACTCATTTACTAAGGACATTGGCGTCGCTAACTTATAACCTCTCCCCTTTACGCTGTAGATTTCAATGCCATAATCTTTTAATGCGTCGATATGCTGATTAATCGCCGCCCGAGTAAGCGATAGAGACTGCGCTATCACCTCACCAGAAACAAAATGCTCATGATGCAAACAAGCTAAAATTTGACGTTTACGAGACCAATGTTCATTCATTTATGTCTATCTCCCCAGCAGAACCTAGAATCCTTGGCTCAGGTTGTAATCTAACGCCAAACTTATTAAAAACCGTCTGAATGACGTACAGCGCTAATTGGCATACTTCTTTACCTGAAGCATTACCAAGGTTAACTAAAACCAAAGCTTGTTCTTGATGAACCGCTGCATCACCTATATTAAAGCCCTTCAACCCAGCTTGCTCAATCAGCCAGCCGGCAGCAAGTTTATAATGATCATCACCTTGTGGGTAACCCACTAAAGCAGCATAACGAGTTTTAAGGGTATTATAGACATCTATTGATACCACAGGATTTTTAAAGAAACTGCCCACATTACCTAACTTTTTAGGATCTGGTAGCTTAGATTGGCGAACATGACAAACACAATCAAAAATTTGTCTCGCGGTCACAGTTGCAGGATCTAAATGTTGCAGTGGACCATAGTTGGTAACGGCTTGCCACTGTTTAGCTAACTTTAAAGTCACTTCAGTGATAACAGCTAAGTTTTTAAGCTGTTGTTTAAAAATAGACTCGCGATAGCCAAAGTGACATTGGTCATTATCAAAATGGACTAACTTTCCGGTATCCAGTTGTAAAAACTGAATCTGATGACAGAACCGATTAAATTCAACACCATAAGCACCAATATTTTGTATAGGAGCGGCGCCAACAGTCCCAGGGATCAGGGCCATATTTTCTAAACCATAAATCTCTCTCGAAAGGCAATACTCAACCAAGTGATGCCAATTTTCTCCCGCTTGTACAGTGAGATAATAGAAGTCATCGTCTTGATCAATCACAATTCCCGTAGTCCTCACCTTAACAACCGTTCCCTGAAAGTCATCAGTAAATACCAGATTACTTCCGCCACCAAGTATAAGCATTGGGTTTTGTTGTTGATACAACTCAATACATCTAGTGATTAGCTCATTTTTGCTAGTGACTTCAACTAAAGAAGCGCAATGCTGATTTAGGCCGAGTGTGTTTAATGCAGTAAGGGAGATAGACATAGACAGACATCAAATTCAAAAATATAACGCTATTGTAGCAGGGAATTAGATAATAAATTACCATGATTAACCGGAAAAACATGCTGTGAATAATGCCATCAGACATCGAAGAGCCATCATATATGTCACAGTTTGCAGAGCTATACTAAAAATAAATGATAACTGAGCGAGTTACAGTCAATAATGACTAATAAACTTGTATTGATCCACCTTGTGAATAATCGCTATTCTAGTAGATCTTAAATCTAGCCTGTTAATGACCGACTCTCGCATTGGCATATTATCTAAACTGGTCAATAGATTAGGCCCAAGAACGGCTTTCAAACTCAAATTACAGACGTAAAAAAGCCCGCTACATAATAGCGGGCTGTTTCACGACTCTTTCAAGTCAATTTAGGCACCTAGAAATAACTCACTCTTGCATGGGCATACTAGCTACACTGACTAATTGCTTAGGTTTAAGGCACAAAACAAAAAGGTCACTCGGTTAGAGTGGCCTTGCTGTAGTATTTAACGCCTAGAAATAACCGACTCTTGCATGGGCATACTGGCCACACTGACTAATTACTTAGGTTTAAGACACAAGACACAAAACAAAAAGGCCACCCGATTAAGGTGGCCTTGCTGTTTTATTTGGCGCCTGGGAAATGACCTACTCTCGCATGGGGAGACCCCACACTACCATCGGCGATACTGTGTTTCACTTCTGAGTTCGGAATGGGATCAGGTGGTGCCACAGCTCTATGGTTTCCAGACAAATTTTGTTTATCTAACGCAGTATATTGCATTAAATAATAATTCAGAAAGCTGATTGCTTTATTGAGTCTCTCGCACTGCTTAAGCGCTTTATTCTAACACTAAGTCGTATCAGTAAAACCCATCTGGGTTGTATGGTTAAGCCTCACGGGTCATTAGTACAAGTTAGCTCAACGCCTCACAACGCTTACACACCTTGCCTATCAACGTAGTAGTCTCCTACGGCCCTTTAGAGAGCTTAAAGCTCTAGGGATGACTCATCTTGGGGCTCGCTTCCCGCTTAGATGCTTTCAGCGGTTATCGATTCCGAACGTAGCTACTGGGCAATGCCATTGGCATGACAACCCAAACACCAGCGGTTCGTCCACTCCGGTCCTCTCGTACTAGGAGCAGCTCCCTCAATCATCCAACGCCCACGGCAGATAGGGACCGAACTGTCTCACGACGTTCTGAACCCAGCTCGCGTACCACTTTAAATGGCGAACAGCCATACCCTTGGGACCGACTTCAGCCCCAGGATGTGATGAGCCGACATCGAGGTGCCAAACACCGCCGTCGATATGAACTCTTGGGCGGTATCAGCCTGTTATCCCCGGAGTACCTTTTATCCGTTGAGCGATGGCCCTTCCATTCAGAACCACCGGATCACTATGACCTACTTTCGTACCTGCTCGACGTGTATGTCTCGCAGTTAAGCTGGCTTATGCCATTGCACTAACCGTACGATGTCCGACCGTACTTAGCCAACCTTCGTGCTCCTCCGTTACTCTTTGGGAGGAGACCGCCCCAGTCAAACTACCCACCAGGCACTGTCCTCAACCCCGATAAGGGGCCAGAGTTAGAACATCAAAACTACAAGGGTGGTATTTCAAGATTGACTCCACTCAGACTAGCGTCCAAGCTTCAAAGTCTCCCACCTATCCTACACATGTAGGTTCAATGTTCAGTGCCAAGCTATAGTAAAGGTTCACGGGGTCTTTCCGTCTAGCCGCGGGTATACGGCATCTTCACCGCAATTTCAACTTCACTGAGTCTCGGCTGGAGACAGCGTGGCCATCATTACGCCATTCGTGCAGGTCGGAACTTACCCGACAAGGAATTTCGCTACCTTAGGACCGTTATAGTTACGGCCGCCGTTTACCGGGGCTTCGATCATGAGCTTCTCCGAAGATAACCCAATCAATTAACCTTCCGGCACCGGGCAGGCGTCACACCGTATACGTCATCTTGCGATTTTGCACAGTGCTGTGTTTTTGATAAACAGTTGCAGCCACCTGGTATCTGCGACTCCCGTCAGCTTAGAGAGCAAGTCTCATCACCAACAGGAGCGTACCTTCTCCCGAAGTTACGGTACCATTTTGCCTAGTTCCTTCAGCCGAGTTCTCTCAAGCGCCTTGGTATTCTCTACCCGACCACCTGTGTCGGTTTGGGGTACGATTCCCGCTAACCTGAAGCTTAGAAGATTTTCCTGGAAGCATGGCATCAACTACTTCATCACCTTAGTGACTCGTCATCAGCTCTCAGCCTGTACATTAAAGTACGATTTCCCGGATTTGCCTAAGAAATCAACCTACCACCTTAAACGCGGACTACCAACGCCGCGCTAGCCTAGCCTTCTCCGTCTCTCCATCGCAGTTAGCGGAAGTACAGAAATATTAATCTGTTTCCCATCGATTACGCCTTTCGGCCTCACCTTAGGGGTCGACTCACCCTGCCCCGATTAACGTTGGACAGGAACCCTTGGTCTTCCGGCGAGGGAGTTTTTCACTCCCTTTATCGTTACTCATGTCAGCATTCGCACTTCTGATACGTCCAGTGTGGGTTACCCCTTCACCTTCAACCGCTTACAGAACGCTCCTCTACCGCGCACTTCTAATGAAATGCACCGTAGCTTCGGTGGTATGTTTAGCCCCGTTAAATCTTCCGCGCAGGCCGACTCGACTAGTGAGCTATTACGCTTTCTTTAAATGATGGCTGCTTCTAAGCCAACATCCTAGCTGTCTAAGCCTTCCCACATCGTTTCCACTTAACATACACTTTGGGACCTTAGCTGACGGTCTGGGTTGTTTCCCTTTTGACAACGGACGTTAGCACCCGCTGTCTGTCTCCCGAGTAGTACTCATTGGTATTCGGAGTTTGCAAAGGGTTGGTAAGTCGGGATGACCCCTAGCCTTAACAGTGCTCTACCCCCAATGGTATTCGCTCGAGGCGCTACCTAAATAGCTTTCGAGGAGAACCAGATATCTCCGAGTTTGATTGGCCTTTCACCCCAGCCACAAGTCATCCGCTCATTTTTCAACATAAGTCGGTTCGGTCCTCCAGTTGATGTTACTCAACCTTCAACCTGCCCATGGCTAGATCACTCGGTTTCGGGTCTACACCTTGCAACTAAACGCGCAGTTAACACTCGGTTTCCTACGGCTCCGCTATTCGCTTAACCTCGCTACAAAATGTAAGTCGCTGACCCATTATACAAAAGGTACGCAGTCACGGTCTCAAGAACCGCTCCCACTGCTTGTACGTACACGGTTTCAGGTTCTATTTCACTCCCCTCACAGGGGTTCTTTTCGCCTTTCCCTCACGGTACTGGTTCACTATCGGTCAGTCAGGAGTATTTAGCCTTGGAGGATGGTCCCCCCATATTCAAACAGGATGTCACGTGTCCCGCCTTACTCGTTTTCATCTATGGTTAGTTTTCGTGTACGGGGCTATCACCCTGTGCCGCTGAGCTTTCCAACTCATTCCACTAACACCCCATAGACTTAAGGGCTAATCCCCGTTCGCTCGCCGCTACTAGGGAATCTCGGTTGATTTCTTTTCCTCCGGGTACTTAGATGTTTCAGTTCCCCGGGTTTGCCTCACAACACTATGTATTCATGTTGTGATACATGCTTATGCATGTGGGTTTCCCCATTCGGATATCGTTAGCTCAAATGCTTATTACTAGCTCGCCAACGCTTTTCGCAAGTTATTACGTCCTTCATCGCCTCTGACTGCCAAGGCATCCACCGTATACGCTTGGTCACTTAACCATACAACCCAAATGAGTTTCACTTACGTGAACTCTGGGTCATATCATGACCAGCTGGTTTTTACTTGTCTCACCTCCGGGTAGGAAGTGGACTCGCCTTAGTTTTTTAGAATATTCAAGACACTTAAACAGTGTATTGAGAACTCAAGTGTTAATGCTTTCGCATTAACGTTTTTCGCACTAACGTAATCACACAAACGACAACGAATCATCATTCATGCGCCTTTAGTTAGTACTATCAGCTTTCCAAATTGTTAAAGAGCGGGCTTAAAAAAGCCAAAGATAAAATTTCGTTTATCTTTGGCATCTCTAACCTATGCATATGCTTATCGTCATGATAAGTGTAAATGGTGGAGCTATGCGGGATCGAACCGCAGACCTCCTGCGTGCAAGGCAGGCGCTCTCCCAGCTGAGCTATAGCCCCATTTACATGCAGTTGAGATTTTACGTTTACCTTCAATGAAGGTCTCACCAAAAAATTGGTTTGCCAATCGTTTCTAATCAAGGCGGTTGATAGCGACATTTAGTAGACTAAACGAGTCATCATCCAACGTAGAGTAGGAAAGATTGGTGGGTCAGAGTGGACTTGAACCACCGACCTCACCCTTATCAGGGGTGCGCTCTAACCAGCTGAGCTACAGACCCAACGTAATTTCTCTTTCTTCTATCAAGTAATCTGTGTGAACACTCACATGCATTGCTGCACTTTAGGTATTGAGTTAGTCGTATAGGTAAGGAGGTGATCCAGCCCCAGGTTCCCCTAGGGCTACCTTGTTACGACTTCACCCCAGTCATGAACCACAAAGTGGTGAGCGTTCTCCCGAAGGTTAAACTACCCACTTCTTTTGCAGCCCACTCCCATGGTGTGACGGGCGGTGTGTACAAGGCCCGGGAACGTATTCACCGTGGCATTCTGATCCACGATTACTAGCGATTCCGACTTCACGGAGTCGAGTTGCAGACTCCGATCCGGACTACGACGTACTTTGTGAGATTAGCTCCACCTCGCGGCTTTGCAACCCTCTGTATACGCCATTGTAGCACGTGTGTAGCCCTACTCGTAAGGGCCATGATGACTTGACGTCGTCCCCACCTTCCTCCGGTTTATCACCGGCAGTCTCCCTAGAGTTCCCACCATTACGTGCTGGCAAATAAGGATAGGGGTTGCGCTCGTTGCGGGACTTAACCCAACATTTCACAACACGAGCTGACGACAGCCATGCAGCACCTGTCTCACAGTTCCCGAAGGCACAAGTCCATCTCTGGTCTCTTCTGTGGATGTCAAGAGTAGGTAAGGTTCTTCGCGTTGCATCGAATTAAACCACATGCTCCACCGCTTGTGCGGGCCCCCCGTCAATTCATTTGAGTTTTAACCTTGCGGCCGTACTCCCCAGGCGGTCTACTTAATGCGTTAGCTTGGGAGCCCAGTGACTAAGTCACCAAACTCCGAGTAGACATCGTTTACGGCGTGGACTACCAGGGTATCTAATCCTGTTTGCTCCCCACGCTTTCGTGCATGAGCGTCAGTCTTTGTCCAGGGGGCCGCCTTCGCCACCGGTATTCCTCCAGATATCTACGCATTTCACCGCTACACCTGGAATTCTACCCCCCTCTACAAGACTCTAGTTCGCCAGTTCCAAATGCAATTCCCAGGTTGAGCCCGGGGATTTCACATCTGGCTTAACAAACCGCCTGCGCACGCTTTACGCCCAGTAATTCCGATTAACGCTCGGACCCTCCGTATTACCGCGGCTGCTGGCACGGAGTTAGCCGGTCCTTCTTCTGTAGGTAACGTCACAGCAATAGTTTATTAAACTATTGCCTTTCCTCCCTACTGAAAGTGCTTTACAACCCGAAGGCCTTCTTCACACACGCGGCATGGCTGCATCAGGGTTTCCCCCCATTGTGCAATATTCCCCACTGCTGCCTCCCGTAGGAGTCTGGGCCGTGTCTCAGTCCCAGTGTGGCTGATCATCCTCTCAGAACAGCTAGGGATCGTCGCCTTGGTGAGCCATTACCTCACCAACTAGCTAATCCCACCTAGGTTCATCCAATCGCGGAAGGCCCGAAGGTCCCCTCCTTTCCCCCGTAGGGCGTATGCGGTATTAGCAGTCGTTTCCAACTGTTATCCCCCTCGACTGGGCAGATCCCTAGGCATTACTCACCCGTCCGCCGCTCGTCACCTCAGAAGCAAGCTCCCTTGTGTTACCGCTCGACTTGCATGTGTTAGGCCTGCCGCCAGCGTTCAATCTGAGCCATGATCAAACTCTTCAATTAAAGTTTTTTGAATCTTACGATTCGGCTCAATTAATTCTGATTGCTTATCTCACCGAAGCGAAATAAGTCTTTGTACATATTACTATGAACATTCATCGTTGCATTGAGTGTAAATTTTTTGATTGCCAACATCCCGAAGAACAGAAGACAATTTCGAATAACTCAATACCTGTGAATGTCCACACAGATTACTTGATAAATTGTTAAAGAGCGTGATGTCAATTTTTCAGACATCGCCGTAAGACGCTAGGTCGTTGGCTTGGGCTGCGTATTCTACGCAATCCCTTTATGGCGTCAAGTGTTTTTTCAAACTTCTTTTTGCCTGTTATCAACACCACTAAGTGGTTGCTCATAACGCTAACCGGTTTTTGCTTTCGCTGTCTGCCGTGTCAGTGGATGCGCATTATAGGCAGCTTAAGATTTAGTGCAAGCGCTTTTATTAATGAAATCTTTTGAATGCCCAACTTTTATGCAGATTGATTCTTTTTTAACTTTTCCGGTTAAAGAAGCGTCTTTAACTAAATAGCAAAATGGTTATTTTTGATATTAAAGTTACTTTTGAGCTCAATTTTTCAACAGTAGTCTGGTTTATCTGGTAATTTTTAATTAGTATGTAATAGTATTTAACAGTTATTTATCATTTTTATATTCATTAGAGATTATTTTATGCAGAAATCATTCGTGATTGTTTTGATTGCGGCGCTTCTTGGCGCTTTTGTTTTTTTTCAGTTTAACGGTACACCATCTTCGGTTGCGTTTATTGCTGGTGTAGTCGTTGCGACGTTAATTTTCACCTTTATACCTTCTAGCGGTTCAAGCTCGTCTGATGAACCTTATGTTGGTCCTACTATGACACTATATGTAGGTAACTTGCCTTACCGTGTTCATGAAGGAGAAGTAAAGGCATTGTTTGGCGAATACGGACCGGTTAACTCAGTTCGTTTAGTGCGAGACCGTAAAACAGGGCGTCGTAAAGGATTTGGTTTTGTTGAGATGTCTGAATCAGGTGCACAGAAAGCCATGTCGAAATTAAATGACTACAGCTTTCAAGAGCGCACATTAAAGGTAAGAGAAGCTAAATCACAAGAATCTGATTCAGAAAATAGCTAATCGCTATTGAAGCTGATTCTTAGTACTCCTTAAGCACTGTTGTTAGTCGGTTATGGTTACCAGCGAAAAATCACTAAAACCATAATCGACTAATGTTGCTTTAAGCCCTTGGCTAATCTGTTTGGTATAACATGCCTGTAGTTGTTTATTACCATTATGTTCTTTACTCAGTAGAAACCTCACCCGCTTTGCTATCGCCTCTCCAGAATCTAGTAGTGTTACCCCATCACCGAGATAATGACTAATTTCTGCTGCTATCATTGGAAAATGAGTACAGCCCAGTACGAGTACATCAATATTCGATGCAGCAATGGGTGCTAGGATATGATTGAGCTTATCGATATCAATTGGTTGTTGAGCGACATAAAGCTCTGCAAGTAAGACTAAATCTGACGTGCCAAATAATTCAACCTTACAGTTTCCTGCAAATTGATTGATTAACGCTTGAGTATAATCGCGTTTAACCGTACCCGGTGTGGCCAATAAACCAATGTGTTTTTTCTTTGATAACATGGCTGCTGGCTTGATAGCAGGAACAACCCCCACTACTGGTATAGTTAATTGTTGACGTAATAATGGCAATACTAGGGTACTGGCAGTGTTACAGGCAACCACCACAATACTGGCATTAAGACGCTGAGCATGATGGGTGATCAATGCAACACAGCCTGTTATTAACTCTTGCTCTGACAAATTGCCATAAGGTAAACGTGCATTATCGAATAAGTAACAATAATCATGCTGTGGCAGTTGTTTTCTAATTTCATTCAATACCGACAATCCGCCGATACCAGAGTCAAATACTAAAATAGGTCCAGACAATATGGGCTCCCAATATGAATGTGCGCAGCATTAATGTTCATGATATTTTATACTTAGGTGCGTAGCACTAGACATCAGCGTCATTTAGTATAATATTTGCGCCCTTTTTTACAGCCTTTGGTGGACGATATGAATTTAGCTGCAATGGATCCTAAAAACTACGATGCACAATTACAACAAAAGCGCATCAAGCTAGAAAAGACCTTTGCCGATTTCAATCCACCAGCGCTTGAAGTCTTTGCTTCTGAGCCTATGCATTACCGCATGCGTGCTGAGTTTAGAATGTGGCATGATGGTGATGACTTATATTACTACATGTTTGATAAAGCACTGAATGCAAAAGTGCGTTGCGATCAATATTTACCCGCAGGTGTGCTCATTAATGAAATGATGGCAGAGCTGATTGCAGAGTTAATCCCCAATCCAGCGCTACGTTATAAGCTGTTTCAAATTGATTTTTTATCGACCTTGAGTGGCGAAATATTAGTGTCTTTATTGTATCACCGCCAGCTTGATGAAGAATGGCGTGAGCAGGCGACGCTCTTGAAAGCAAAGTTATCGGCTCAATTTAATGTCAATATTATTGGCCGTGCGCGTAAGCAAAAAATCGATTTAGACAAAGATTATGTCACCGAGACGCTAACAATCAATGCTAAGCAATTACATTATAAGCAGATAGAAAATAGCTTTACCCAGCCAAACGCTAAAGTATCGGTAAAAATGTTGGAGTGGGCTATCGATGTCACTCAGAATAGCCAAGGTGATTTACTTGAACTGTATTGTGGCAATGGCAACTTTACCATTGCATTAGCGCAAAACTTTAAGCGTGTATTAGCAACCGAGCTGGCAAAACCTTCGGTTGATGCAGCGCAATATAATATCGATATTAATCAAGTAAATAATGTTCAGATTATACGGATGTCAGCAGAAGACTTTAGTGATGCAATGGCTAAAAAACGTCAGTTTAGACGCTTAGAAGGTATCGATTTAGACAGTTACGATTGCAATACGATTTTTGTCGACCCACCACGTGCAGGAATTGATCCTGAAACATTGAAGCTGATCCAAGGTTATGAGCGGATTTTATATATCTCTTGTAACCCAGAAACACTCAATGACAATTTACAGACCTTAAGCCAAACCCACAAAATTTCTCGCTTCGCGTTATTTGACCAATTTCCTTATACCGACCATATGGAGTCGGGAGTATTGTTAGAACGCAAGTAACGCAAATTAACCAAACAGGGCGCTAATGATTAGCGCCCTGTTTGTTTCTGATGTGCTTAGAGTGAGTTTATATCGTAATCGTTTATGCTCGGTTATCCATTTTATGCTGCAAAGCTTCAGCACCAGTAGCAACCATACGCAGTTGTAACACTAATTGGTCAGCCAAAGCTCTTCGCTCGCTGCGTTTTGAATCTAACGCTGATGCTCCAGCATTAAAGACTAAAATAACTAAAGATTCAGCTTGAGCACGCGCAAGTAAAGGTGTGCGCTTAGCTTGTGCTTCAGTGTAATGAGCAAGCTCAGAAATAAAATGTTCAATTTCACGTTCAACTGCAGCTCTAAATGCAGCAGAGGTGCCAGAACGTTCATGTAACAATATTCGAAACACGTTTGGATTTGATTCCAATACTTCCATAAAAGTGTCAACAGAAATACGGATTACACTGCCACCAGCCTCAGCACGTTGGCGACCTTTTCGCATCATTTGCCGTAAGGTTAATCCACCTTCATCAACCATGGTTAAGCCAAGCTCGTTCATATCTTTAAAATGACGATAGAATGATGTGGGGGCAATACCAGCTTCTCGCGCAACTTCACGTAAGCTTAAGCTGGAAAAACTTCGCTCTGCACTAAGTTGATTAAATGCTGCGTCTACTAATGCACGACGGGTTTTTTCCTTTTGTTGCGCTCTTACACCCATTTACTAATCCATTCAGTCAATATTAATTCAACGATAATACCGTTTTTAAAACAGAAACACAGCCCTGTTAAGCTTGACCATGACTAGCCGCCCCAAGTTAAATTAGCGTACAATTGTACGCTCAACTTATTTAAACCTATTATTGGAACCCTATTAAATGAAAAAACCTCCAATCATTTGGCTTAATACCTTGTTATTTGCCATTACTTTCATCGGCGCTGCGGTATTAATCCCTTGGCGTGGTTTTACCCATGGCTTTGATGGCATTGAATGGATTGCATTTGTTGTTTTCGCTTACGCAAGTGGTCTATCGATTACTGCGGGTTACCACAGATTATGGTCACATAAAGCTTATAAAGCTCACCCATCCGTGCGATTTTTATATGCATTAGGTGGAGCATTAGCATTACAGAACAGCGCACTACATTGGTGTAGTGATCATCGTATTCATCATAAACATGTTGATAATAATGATAAAGACCCATACTCCGCTAAAATGGGATTCTGGTACAGCCACATAGGCTGGATGCTGCGCGAATACCAAGCCAGCCGTTACAGTGACTACAACAACGTACGTGATTTACAAAATGACCCTATCGTTATGTGGCAACACAAGCACTATTTAGCCTTAGTGATTTTAATGAATATTGCTTTACCTGCATTTATCGGCTGGTTGAATGGCGATATTTTATCAATGGTACTCATGGCAGGCTTATTGCGTCTGGTG
This sequence comes from Shewanella vesiculosa, assembly GCF_021560015.1. Classification (NCBI taxonomy): domain Bacteria; kingdom Pseudomonadati; phylum Pseudomonadota; class Gammaproteobacteria; order Alteromonadales; family Shewanellaceae; genus Shewanella; species Shewanella vesiculosa. The sequence goes on from NZ_CP073588.1 coordinate 3,389,451, forward strand.
GTAGTACATCACTGTACCTTCTTTATCAACTCATTAGCTCATATCTGGGGTAAACAACCATACACAGATAAAAATTCCGCCAAAGATAATGCTTTTCTAGCATTGCTGACATATGGCGAGGGCTATCACAACTTCCATCACATTTTTGAAAATGATTATCGTAATGGCATTAAGTGGTGGGACTATGATCCAACCAAATGGCTCATCAAACTAATGAGTTGGTTTGGCTTGGCAACTGATTTACGTAAAGTGTCGCAAGAGCGTATTGAAAGTGCACGTTTGCAAATGCAGTTGTTACAAGCACAAAATAAGGTGGCTCACTTACCAAACTGCGATGAAATTATAGAAAGTTTTCAAGCAGAGTATGAGCTGATGAAGCAACACTTAGTTGACTATTATCAAGCTAAAAAGAGCTTGTTAGAGGCGAAACGCAAGCAACTTACAGATCACAATCTGAAACAACAAGTACAATTATTGCGTAACCAATTTCTTGAACAACAACGTAATTGGAAAAGCCTAACAGCTGCTTATACGTCGTAACTTTTTAACAATATACAAAAGGTCACGCATATGCGTGACCTTTTTTGTTTTGAGCAACTAAACTCGAACATAGTGTGTTAATTAAATTGCTGTGTCACCTGATGCTGCAACACTTTACAATTGGTGAGACTGCCATCAACGGAAGGCGCAATACTTACCGAGACTTTAGACCAAAAACGTTTAGGTAAAGTAGTAAGAGCATGCCCGCCTTTATGGCTAAAATAAGATCCCCACAATCCAGTTAATGCTAACGGTATAACAGTAACGGGATCACGTTGTAATATTTTGTCTATACCAGGTCTAAACTCACCTATATCTCCATCTGGGGTTAACCTACCTTCAGGAAAAATACACACCAACTCATCATTAGCCAGTGCTTGGTGTATCTGTTCAAACGCATTAAGGTATGTCGCCTCACACTTCTTAGGTGAACAAATCGGGATCACGCCTGCATGTCTAAAGACATACTTTAATAATGGGATCTCGCTAATCGACTTATCCATCACAAACCGGATTGGCCTTGTGGATGCGCCCATAATAATAAGAGCATCGACATAACTCACATGATTACTGACAATAATGCCAGCCCCCTGCAATGGAATATGCTCTCGGCCAGACACTCTCACCCGGTACATCACATGACTGAGTAAGTAACTAATAAAACGTTGGGTAAACTCAGGTACTTGTGAATACACATATAGCAGCACAATAAGGTTTAGTGCACCTATGAGTGTAAACAACTCAGGTATGCTCCAATTGAATACACTTAATAGCACCATAGATAATATGGCAGACCCCACCATAAAAAATGCATTGATAATATTATTTGCCGCAATCGCCTGAGCACATTCTTGCTTCTCTGCACGAGTTTGTATAAAAGCGTACAAGGGCACAATAAACAAACCACCACTTAAACCAACCAGAAATAAATCAATCATCAACCGATAATGTTGGGCGTTAGCAATGAAGGCTTCAAAACTGTACACAAACCCCAATTCAACCGATGCAGTTGGAATGGCGCTAATCATATCAAAACTGAACACGCTCAGGCCCAAAACCCCAAACGGTAATAGTCCCAGCTCAACATGGCCAAAAGAGAAACGTTCACACACGAATGAACCAACGGCAATACCAATAGAAAAAAGCGCTAATAACAATGACACTACCGTGACATCTGCATGTAAATGCAATTTGGCAAAATTAGGAAACTGGGTCAGATAAGTCGCACCCAAAAACCAAAACCAACTAATGGCTAAAATGGCCATCCAAATTGAAGTTGTTTCACGAGCTTTATTGATGCAGCGCCACGTACCAGAAAACAGAGAGAACTTATTAGGGTTAAGCTCCCCTTGCGCGGGCAATGAAGGTATAGCGCGACTAGCAAGATAACCTGCAACGGCTAATACGGTTACCGTTATGGCGGCCCAAACTAAACCATTTTCGTTTGACACTACGAGGCCGGCGCTTAACGTCCCAATGAGAATCGATAAGAAGGTACCCATTTCAACTAACGCATTACCTTTTACCAACTCTTGTTCACTAAGTGCTTGTGGCAGTAATGAATACTTTACTGGGCCAAAGTACGCCGACTGACTGCCAGTTAAAAACAGGAGTACTAACATAATCATGTAACTTTGGGTCACGATCGCAATCGCGGCGGTAGACATGATGATTAACTCTAAAAGCTTTAATCGTCTTATCAGCTTTGCTTTATCCATATTATCGGCCACGATACCGGCATGGGCTGAAAACAGAAAAAACGGTAAAATAAATACCCCTGCCGCTAAGTTAACAAATAAATTAACATCAATTGGTAATGCACTTAATTGGCTGTAGGTCACCAATAACAGCAACACATTCTTATAAAAGTTATCATTTAACGCACCTAAACATAAGGTGGCAAAATAAGGGAAAAATCGTTTCGTTAGTAACATGTAAATTCCTTTTTAATGCTCATTCCTGCGATATAACTCTGTACATGACTGATGAGCATGTCCTGTAAACACGATTGCTCCTCAAATAATTTACCATCTAGTGCTAAAGATGTTAACCCATGAATAGCGCCCCACAATACTCTGCTCATCATTTCAATTTTTTTGCTGTCGGCCTTTGGAAAGTATTGTACTAATTGTGATTCAACTAGACCAAACAATGACTTTATTAAGCTTAAATGCGCAATTGGTAAAGGCTGATCATCGGGCATACTTAACTCAAATACTAAACGAAAACAACGCCGATTCTGCAAGGCAAACTCACTATAAATTGTCGCCATCTGCTGAATATTCAACAGTGGATTATCATTCATCTCCAACGATAACTTGGTGGCTAGCTGCGCTAATGTCTGCTCTGACACCGCTAATAATAGGTAATGATAACTACCAAATATATTAATCAGTGTACTTGGTACATAGCCTATTAGACTGGCCACCTTCCTTAAACTCAACGTTTCAATATTGTCATGCTGCAGATGCATTACTACGGCTTCAATAGCCATTGTCTTTATTTGCTCATGAGTATGTTCTTTACGTCTTGCCAAAGTGATCACCTAACATCAGTTATCTTGATTGGAAGGTAAGTTAACAGCAAATAAAATAAAAAACAACGTTCATAATAATATTTTTATCCATTTTAAATGGTCGACTAAATTTGATAAACGGCTAAAAAACAAGATATTTGGGCCAATAGTGATTATAATTACCGCTCAATACGCCATCAAAGATCAACCAATATGTCTCAGCAAGCAATTAAACTTACCGAATATAGCCATGGCGCAGGCTGCGGCTGTAAGATTTCTCCTAAAGTGTTAAGTACCATTCTTGCATCACAACTCCCCGTCTTTACTGATCCTAATTTATTAGTTGGTAATCAAACTCGTGACGATGCTGCCGTTTATAAGCTTAACGAACAAACTGGCATTATCAGTACTACAGACTTCTTTATGCCTATTGTGGATGATCCGTTTACCTTTGGTCGAATTGCAGCCACTAATGCCATAAGCGACATATACGCTATGGGTGGCACTCCGATTATGGCAATTGCCATTTTAGGTTGGCCTATTAATATATTACCCGCAGAAATTGCCCAACAAGTTGTTGATGGTGGACGCCAAGCCTGTGCAGATGCAGGTATTATGCTGGCTGGCGGTCACAGTATTGATTCTCCTGAGCCAATTTTTGGTTTAGCTGTAACAGGACAAATTCCGCTTGAGCGAGTAAAGCAAAATAATACTGCTAAAGCAGGCGATCGTTTGTACCTCACTAAACCCATTGGTATTGGCATTCTGACTACCGCACAAAAACAGAAAAAACTTCGAGAGGAAGACAGTCAAATTGCACCTGATGCTATGTGTCAGCTCAATATGATAGGGGTTGATATCGCTAAAATAGATGGTGTTAACGCGCTAACTGACGTAACAGGATTTGGACTTGCTGGCCACTTGATTGAAGTCTGCCAAGGCGCACAACTTAAAGCTAACTTAGTGTTATCCAAAGTTCCTCTTCTTGCTAAAGTCAGTGACTACCTTGTACTAGGTTGTATACCAGGCGGGACCCATCGTAATTTTGACAGTTACAGTGAGTATTTACCGCCCTTAACTGATCATCAGAAAGCCATTATCTGCGATCCACAGACTAGTGGCGGGTTATTAGTTAGTGTCAGTGCAGAGGCTGAACATGAACTGACACAATTATTAGAAACCAATGGCATTGAAGCGATTTGTATCGGCATGCTCAATACCTATGAACCACATACTAGCGGACACAATATCCTTGTGGAATTAAGCTAATGAGCATGGTCATCCCCAGCTCAGAATATGGCAGACTTTTATTAGAAAATCGTTCATTAATCGACGTACGTGCCCCCATTGAATTTACTAAAGGAGCCTTTAGTCACTCGATTAATTTACCATTAATGCAAGATAGTGAGCGCGAAAAAGTCGGTACTTGCTATAAAAAGCATGGCCAAGATGCTGCTATCGCATTAGGTCATGAGCTGGTAAAAGGTAATGTTAAGCAACAGCGTATAGATGCTTGGCTCACTCAGTTGACACAACATCCGGACAGTTATTTATATTGTTTTCGTGGTGGCTTACGCTCAAAATTATCCCAGCAATGGATTAAAGAATCTGGCATGCATATCCCTTATATTGAAGGGGGTTATAAAGCCATGCGTACTTTTTTAATTAATACTATTGAGCAAGCACCCAGTCACTCTAAAGTACTTATCTTGAGCGGCATAACCGGCAGTGGTAAAACGGAAGTGATTAATCAACGAGATGAGTCGGTCGATCTTGAAGGTATTGCCAATCATAGAGGATCGAGCTTTGGTAAGAATATCGACCCTCAACCCAGCCAAATTAACTTTGAAAATACCTTAGCAGTGGCATTACTCTCGCATCAACAACAGCATCATCGTCATTTATTATTAGAAGATGAAAGTATTCTGATTGGTCGCTCTGCACTACCACACAGTTTTTACCACGCCATGCAACAAGCTGATATTATTTTGCTTGATGAGCCATTAGACGCACGTTTGCCGCGTTTACTCCACGACTATGTAGAAAGTAAACTCGCTGATTACGTGTCTCTTTTAGGTGAACAAGCTGGTTTCGAAGCATTTAAAGCTTATTTGACTCAAAGCTTATTAGGGATCCGTAAACGCTTAGGTGGTAAACAACATCAAGAATTACAGAGCTTGGTTGACGATGCACTTAATATGCAACAAAGCCAAAATGATACCAGTAAACATTTAGACTGGATAAGCCTGTTACTAGATATTTATTATGATCCTATGTATCTGTATCAACTTGAAAAGAAACGCGACAGAGTTATCTTTCAAGGCGACAGACAAGCGATACATCAATGGTTAGATAGTCATCAATCAACCATTTAAACAAAATGCCCTCAAATGAGGGCATTTTTGTGTGTATCTGAGCGGGTATAATTAAATCTAGTCACAGTAGTGGTAAGCTCACTGGTATTAACGAATAAAACCTCACACTGCCATCAGTGTTTACACCAGATGGTCGCATTTTATGGTTTCGGATGACTATCGTTGCATGTCGTTACTGATATCGTTGCTAAGTATGTTATTAATAAATTAACACCTGTTCGAAAAAACAACACATCCAAAGAACCAATCAACACCCATTAAAAAACATATAAATTAATTAGTTAACAATATATCCCACGGAAGATTAGCGCTACCTACTACGATAAAGTTTGGATTTTCAAGTGTTTCACGTTCATTATAGGTCAAAGGCTGTAAATTAATATCAATCAAGGCTCCACCCGCTTCTTCAATAATAATCTGCGCAGCACCAGTATCCCACTCACCTGTCGGCCCTAAACGGACATAGCAATCGGCACGCCCCTCTGCGACTAGACAACTTTTCAATGCTGCACCACCCATTACCACTAACTCACAACGATTAGGTTTGTTAAGCAGCTTTAATACCGATTGCGGATCTTGACGACGACTGACCGCCAAACGTAAATTCTCAGGTTCATCACCGGTTAATTGTTTACTGGTAATACGGATCTCATTTTTACCATCTCGCTTATAAGCACCTAAGCCCGCAATAGCGTAATAGCACACTTTAGTCATCGGCACATAGACCACTCCCATGATAGGGCGGTTATGTTCCACCAAAGCAATAATGACAGAAAAATCACCACTTCCAGCAATAAATTCGCCAGTGCCATCTAATGGATCAACTAACCAATAGCGCTTCCACGTTTCGCGGACACTTAAAGGAATATCAGCGGCTTCTTCACTTAGGATGGGGATATCAGGCGTTAGCTCAGCTAACTTACGACAAATAAGATCGTGGGCAGCTAAATCTGCAGACGTTACAGGGGTATTGTCTGACTTAGTTTCGCGTTTAAAGTTACCTTTGAGATAAATTTCGCGAATCGTTTGCCCAGCTTCCGTTGCAATGTCTATGACTTGCTCGATTACATCTTCTGGCTTCATTACTACTCCAATTGCTGGATTCGATAAGGATGACCTGACAAGGACACCTATAAACAAGGCTATCGCCTACTGTATGTATGGTTATATGCAGAATTAATACACTAAATGAATTGACTCATTAGTTAGCAAAATTCACCCTCAACTATTTTCATCGGTAAGGTTATGCATTGATATATTCAAATATTGCTGAGTTAAAAAAAGTGCGCTCACACTGCGAGACTCTGAAAAGTCGACATTATCGAGTAATAGCTGCCAATCAGATAGTGGCCAAGGGATCACGTCAATCGGTTCAGGTTCATCACCTTCTAAACGACTAGGATACAATTTTTCAGCAACAAAAATATGCATTTTGCTGGAAAAGTAGCCTGGCGCAAGCGATAGCTCTTTTAGATGGGTTAATTGATAACTGCCAAAACCAATTTCTTCTTGAAGCTCACGATTGGCGGCTTCAACTGCCGTTTCACCGGGATCGATCAACCCTTTAGGAAAGCCTAGTTCATAATTATCAGTGCCAGCGGCATATTCGCTAGCTAATAATAAATTACCTTGATGAATAGGCACAATCATCACAGCACCTCTGCTACCGCCTTTCATTCTTTCATATTGACGTTCTACGCCATTAGAAAACTTAAGGTGTACCTGCTCGATTTGAAACAGTCGGCTTTTGGCAACAATTTCGGTATGCAGGATTTCCGGCTTTTTATGCCGCTGTGTCATTGAAGCCTCGTCAAATGATGTCGTTTTCACAAGCTTCAATCTTATACCAAACACAAAAATAATGTGACCTGTTTTTATCGGCAGAAAACGTCTTAAACAGCGATAAATGGTGATGATATAAGCTGATAACGACTCAAAACAGAGAGAGAATAACGACATAAAAAATATCCTCTTATCTAAGCATTAGAAATAACATGCTGATAAGAGGATATAAAAACCACTAAAAATTAAAACTGATAGCGAAGATTGAATTGATAGCTCAATATATCGTTAGGTGCCAAAGCGATATAATCCATCCCTAAACCTGCAGACCAGTTGCGAGTAAATTGATAATCTAAATGCATACCTGTGTACCAATCTGTGCCATCAAACTGAGTTGTTAACGTCTGTCCTTGAGAGTAACTTTTGACTTCAGACTCCCAAACTAACAGCCCTACAGGCACTGAAAATCGCCATCCATCATGCTCGACTAAACTCAAGTCGACACCAACGCTGAACCCCGTAGGTAATATTGGCGATACAGCTTTTAGTAACTCATGATATTGGCCAGTATGTAAACTTTCACCACTTATCTGTGCTGAACCTTCACCAAAGTCTATATAGCCGAGCTCAAAAGCGAGTAACGGTGTAACCTGATAACCAATTGTTAAACCAAAACTGGTATCTGACTTATCAAAAGCCTCTATCTGCCCTGTTGGGATTTCACGTTGTAACTCCGCTTGGGTGTTAACTGATTCGCTAAAACCAATAATGCCATCCAAATACCAAGGTGATACCGAAGATGATCCTTGGGCCTGAACATGGCTCGAGCTGGCCAGTAACGCCATTAGACTCAATGACAGAACCTTATAATATTTAAAACCGCCCTCCGGTTTAATACGCAGCATTATCACCAATAGTAACAGACCACTCCAAAGCCAGTGCATGCTACCACCACTTGATTCATTGTCGACAACCTGAGGTTTATAGGCTTCAATTGTCACTATCACATTAGCGGTGGCTTCGCCGCCTTGACCATCGCTGATAGTATAAATCACAGTATCGACGCCCTCAAAACCAGCTTTTGGTATGTAACGTACCTTATTATTTTCAATCATCACGCCACCTTGTTGAGCGCTAACTGCGATCAAACTCAATAACTGATTATCGGGGTCGCTATCATTGCTCAAGACATCCAATATCAAGCTTGTTTTATCATCGGTATTGGCCATATCATCCACTGCAATTGGGGCTCTATTCGCCACAACTGTCACGGTTAACTTGTTGCTACCAGTCCCACCGTTACCATCACTTATGCTATACACCAATACATCTATCCCAATGAAATCTTCCGCTGGTAAATAACTTATTTGCTGATTATCCAACACCTCAGCAGTACCAAACTGACTGCTCACTTGCTTAACCGTCAAGGTATCGCCATCTGCGTCACTGTCGTTTGCCAGTACGTCAATTTCAATACCCTGATTAGCTAGCACTGTAATAGCATCGGCAACCGCAAGGGGGTAATGCATTGCCATTCAGCATTACAGCAACCCCACCAGGATCAACTATGTTGCCATTAGCTATGCCATCGTCATCATTCGGGCCGCCATCTTCTATGGTTAATTGCACACACCAGTGGCCTTCAGTTAATCCAGGCTGCCATTCAGTTGCGCCTGGTGGAGGACAATAACCCGGATTACCCGCAGTAGACATGACTGAGTTGTTGGCGTTAGACACAAAGTCTTGCCAACTACCACGTACAAACTTGCGATACACGGCATTCATGGGTACGGGTAAGGTTTGAGGTATAACAACAGTAACGCTGTCTCCCAATCTAGGGATATCCGTAAGTTCAAAATCAAACAGACCACCGAGATTATCCGCTTGTAGATCCTCGATTAAATCATCCTCTTGAATTTCGATCCCATCGCTTCCATTGAGCTGCGCTGTATTACCTAAGCGCAAACACACGCCTGACTGACTTTCGGCAAGGAAGTTTGACTGTTCAAGACTTTTTTTCTTGCAGCACGTTACATTCATTAATTGCATCAAGATAATCGGCGATACCATCGCTGTCTGTGTCAGTAAAACCTTCTTGATCATCCGGTATTAAATCGCCATCAGAATCGTCACCGCTAAGTATTGGTAATGCTGATTTAACCAACAAGGTTAATTGCACCGTTGTCGATAATTCAGGAATACCATCATCAGTCACGACAACGCTAATCGGATAATTACCCTCATCAAGTCCACTTGGGTCAAAATAACTGCCCTGTTCATCGCTTTCAAGGACTAAGCTGCCTGTAGACCAAACTTCTGAAAGATTATCTAGTGCATTAGCATCGCGAGTTAGAGTTTTAAGATACACCTTGCCATCGACCTTACTCACTTGACTACGCAGTTCATTAGACTGAGTCACTTGAATGCTAGCTTGCGGGGCAATATTGGCTTCAGTAATGATCAAGCGTGTCTCACTCTGGTGACTAATGTTGATGCTTGGGTCTAAGTTGATAATTAGGTCTTCATCGACTTCTGTAATTGCATCATCAAAGATATTGGTGCTAAAACTCGCCGATAAACCTGATTCAATGATAAACACACCATCGACTAAGTCATGGTCATTAGCATCACTACTACCAGACACAGTATAGGGAATCCTCACGGGGTACTGCGGTGAAGGGCCATTTAAGAACACGCTCAATTGCACTTCACTCCCCTCAGCAACAACCTGGTTTCGACTAATCGAAATCAAAGGGTTAACCGTCACTTTCTGGGATTTAATTGAGCTGAGACCTTGGCTATCTGTAGCCTGCCAATAGGCTAAGTGTTCGCCTGGTGCAAATAATTGTTGAGTATTGACTAAAGATACTGCCAGTTTATTGCCGGCTTTATCCACAGCAGTCGCCACACCTAACTTAAGCTTAGTAAACAGCCCTGTCGCGTTAGCGGTAATGTCCGCAGGAACGGTAATCACAGGCGCATCCGCAGAGCTTTCACCAGTAATAATCAGCTGCACTTTGGCATTGCTTCTGCCTTTTTGGCCATCCGAGATGGTATAGCGCAGAGTCACAGGGCCGACAAAATCTGTAGGCGCTTGATACTTAAGCTGCGACGCTACAATTTGTACATCCCCGACATCGGCAGCAGCACCATCAATGGTCAAGGTATCACCATCAACGTCGGTATCATTATCAAGTACAGCAAGGATATAGCTACTGTCGGTTGATACACTTTGGCTATAACTATCATCTATAGCATTAGGTTCATCATTAATTGGGTTAACTTTGATGCTCACTACACCAGGTTGTGAGCTTAGCTCAGCATCTTTAGCAATAAAGCTTATGCTATCATCACCATTAAAATCAGCCTCTGGTGTGTATAACCAGACCGATCCATGCTTGTCTAACTTACCTGATGTTGGCTGAGTTAATACCTCAAAACTAAGGACATCATTTTCAGGATCCGTGGCACTAAAGCTAATGCTCAATGAACCATCTTCGTCTAATGTGACACTGGTGTCGCTTGCAACCGGAGCACTATTGGTAGCATTAACGTCCAAAGTAAATGCTTGCGTCGCAAATAAACCTGCCGCATCGGTTACTTTTAATTCAATGGCATGACTACCAATATTATCTCTATTTGGCACACCGGTTAAGTTACCTGTTGCTGTATCGAAGCTTAACCAAATTGGTATGTTTAAAGCGCTATAAGTGAGAGTATCGCCAACGGTATCTACCGCTGTCAGGGTATAGCTATAACTTGCTCCCTGATCAACATTCAATATTGGACTCGAATTAATCACTGGGGCGCCATTAGGTGTCACACTATTAGAGGCGCTCGACGCGGCACTGGTGCCCGCAGCACTTTGAGCCGTGACACTAAAGGTATACGCCGTGCCATTAGTCAGCCCCAAGACTGTTAATGGTGAACCTGTACCACTCGCTGTCAAACCACCTGGGCTTGAGATCACGGTATAAGCCGTAATCGCTGCACCACCATTATTACTTGGCGGCGTAAAACTCACCGTCGCTTGAGTATCGCCCGCAGTCGCAGTGCCTATACTCGGCACGCCAGCCACTACAGCATTCACCGCAAATGTCTGACTTACCTGAGCCGCTGCGGTATAACTGGCATTACCCGCTTGATTGGCATTAATGGTACAGCTTCCTGTTGTGATAAAGGTCAGAACACCAGTACTGCTAATACTACATACTCCGGTAGTCGATGAAGTAAAGCTTAAGCTTAAACCAGAGCTTACACTTGCCGTTAAGGTTGGTGTGGTGCCAAAGCTTTGTGCACCTGGGTTAGGGAACGTAATCGTTTGTGATCCTACCGGTGTCACACTATTAGAGGCATTCGACGCGGCACTGGTGCCCGCAGCACTTTGAGCCGTGACACTAAAGGTATACGCCATGCCATTAGTGAGCCCCAAGACCGTTAATGGTGAGCTTACGCCGCTAGCTGTCAAACCGCCTGGATTTGAGGTTACGGTATAAGCCGTAATCGCTGCACCACCATTATTACTTGGCGGCGTAAAACTCACCGTCGCTTGAGTATCGCCCGCAGTCGCAGTGCCTATACTCGGCACGCCAGCCACTACTGCATTCACCGCAAAAGTCTGACTTACTTGAGCCGCTGCGGTATAACTGGCATTACCCGCTTGATTGGCATTAATGGTACAGCTTCCTGTAGTGATAAAGGTCAGCACACCAGTACTGCTAATGCTACATACTCCAGTAGTTGATGAAGTAAAGTTTAAGCTTAAACCAGAGCTTACACTTGCCGTTAAGGTTGGTGTGGTGCCGAAGCTTTGTGCACCTGGGTTAGGGAAAGTAATCGTTTGTGATCCTATCGGTGTCACACTATTAGAGGCATTCGATGCGGCACTGATGCCCGCAGCACTTTGAGCCGTGACACTAAAGGTATACGCCGTGCCATTAGTGAGCCCCAAGACTGTTAATGGTGAACCTGTACCACTCGCTGTCAAACCACCTGGGCTTGAGGTCACGGTATAAGCCGTAATCGCTGCGCCGCCAGTACTCGCTGGCGCCGTGAAACTCACGCTGGCTTGAGCATCTCCTCTGGTAGCTGTACCTATACTTGGCGCACCCGCAACAACTGCATTGACAGAAAAGCTCTGGCTCACCTGAGCTGCCGCTAAATAGCTGGCGTTACCCGCCTGGTCGGCATTAATAGTACAGGTGCCAGTGGTGACAAAGCTCAAGGCACCGCCACTAGTGATAGTACACACTCCAGTGGTAGATGAGGTAAAACTGGGTGTTAAGCTTGAGCTAGCGCTGGCCGTTAATGTCGGCGTTGTGCCAAAGTTTTGTGCGCCTGGGTTAGGGAACGTAATCGTTTGTGACCCTATCGGTGTCACACTATTAGAGGCATTCGACGCGGCACTGGTGCCCGCAGCACTTTGAGCCGTGACACTGAAGGTATACGCCGTGCCATTAGTGAGCCCCAAGACTGTTAATGGTGAACCTGTACCACTCGCTGTCAAACCACCTGGGCTTGAGGTCACGGTATAAGCCGTAATCGCTGCGCCGCCAGTACTGGCTGGCGCCGTGAAACTCACGCTGGCTTGAGCATCTCCTCTGGTAGCTGTACCTATACTTGGCGCATCCGCAACAACTGCATTGACAGAGAAACTCTGGCTCACTTGCGCAGCTGGTAGATAAGCACTGTTACCCGCTTGATTGGCATTAACGGTACAGGTACCTGTGGTGACAAAGCTCAAGGTGCCGCCACTGGTGATAGTACACACTCCAGTGGTAGATGAGGTAAAACTTGGTGTTAAGCTTGAGCTAGCACTGGCCGTTAAGGTTGGTGTTGTGCCAAAGCTTTGTGCACCTGGATTACTAAAGGTAATTGTCTGCGCAGCCTGCGGCGTCACGCTGTTGGATGCGCTTGAGGCCGAACCTATACCTGCTGAATTGGTTGCTGTCACACTAAAACTATACGCCAAGCCATTAGTCAGACCCGTTACCGTTAATGGTGAGCTTACGCCGCTGGCGGTCAAACCGCCTGGGCTTGAGGTCACTGTATAACCAGTAATCGCGACACCGCCATTGCTAGCTGGAGCGCTGAAGCTAACATTCGCCTGAGTATCACCTGCAGTAGCTGTAACTATAGTTGGCGCGCCTGCCACCACAGCATTGACAGAGAAACTCTGGCTCACTTGCGCTGCTGGTAGATAAGCACTGTTACCTGCTTGATTGGCATTAACGGTACAGGTGCCTGTGGTGACAAAGCTCAAGGTGCCGCCACTGGTAATGGTACAAACACCTGCTGTGGAGGAACTAAAAGTGAGTGTCAAACCAGACGTAGCCGTAGCACTTAATGTTGGCGCAGTACCAAAATTTTGAGCGCCAGGGTTTGCAAAGGTAATAGTTTGCGCAGCCTTGGGCGTAACACTGTTTGATGCCGCTGAAAACGAGCCTGTACCTACTCCATTAGTCGCAGTCACTGAAAAGGTATAGGCAACTCCATTGGTTAATCCCGTCACTGAAATTGGTGAGCCTGCACCTGTACCCGTGAAAGCACCGGGGCTGGAGGTTACCGTATAAGCCGTAATCGCCGAACCACCATTGTCAGCAGGCGCAGCAAAGGTGATGCTGACTTGAGCATTACCGGCTGTAGCGGTACCAATGATAGGCGCACCTGGAACGACCGGATTCACAGTAAACGATTGTGTCACTGTAGTGGCTGCATTAGTGGCAATATCACCTGACTGATCTGTATCTATGGTACAGGAGCCAGTTGACACAAAGGTCAGGGTTCCACCGCTCGTAATTGTACAAACCGCTGGTGTCGATGAACTAAAACTGACGGTTAACGATGAATCTGATGTTGCAGTTAACGTCGGGCTAGTGCCGATATTTTGTGCACCCGGATTAGCAAAGGTAATTGTCTGGTTAACTTTGGGTATCACTGAATTTGAAACACCTGATGCAGAGCTTGTTCCAATGGCGTTAGTTGCCGTCACAGTAAAGGTGTAAGCCGTACCATTCGTTAGGCCAGTTACCGTTATCGGAGAAGTTGTAAATCCATTACCACCAGCACTAATGCCACCAGGGTTAGATGTCACTGTATAACCCGTTATGGCAGAGCCTCCATTATTTGCTGGTGCGCTAAAAGCCACGGAGGCTTGCCCAATACCTGCCGTTGCAGCGCCAATAGCAGGAGCATATGGGGCTGTCGGGATAGCCACAGTATGAGTTGAGCCGCTGGTATAGGCAGCAGGGCCAGCGTTACCCGCTGCATCACTAATATTGGTAGAGCCATTCAAGTTTAGCTTAATAGTACCGTTACCCGTAATACCGCTCACTCTCACCGTCAAGCTGGAGCCTGAACTCGCGGAGACGCTGACTATAGTGGCAGTCGCGCCACCAGTAGTGTCAAGAGCGAAGTCATCGGTAGAAATGTTGTTGACTGATTCGCTGAAGTCAACGGTGAAATCAACAATGGTATCTGTTGATACTGCACCACCCGCAGGTGCGGTGCTCGTGACAGAGGGCACAAGGCCGTCCACTACCAGCGCTTTATTATTGCCCAGTGAATTAGCTGCGCCAGGGGACGCCAATGTGAGGGCCGCATTGTTAGTAGCGGCATCGCGGATGGTTCCGCTATTCAATGCCAAGGAGTTAGTGGCGACATAATCTAGGTCACTTGACGTATCGCCGGACTGAATGGTGTAGTTGAATGTCAGCGTACTGGAACCACTACCACTTGCGTAGTCAATAGTGCGATCCGTTGTACCCGTATCCAGCGTTAGTTGCGGGGTACCGGTGACAGTCACGGCTTCATTAAAATTCACCTGGATACTAATGATATCGCCCAGTTTGTAAGTGCCGTTCGCGGTGCTGGCATTAACAGATGACACTGTCGGGGCCACGCCATCGATGACGATATTTTTATTCGCCCCCAAAGAGTTTGCGGTACCGGGAGAAGGCAAGGTCAAGGTGGCGTTGTTATTTGCCGCATCGCGAATAGTGCCACTATTTAGCATCAGCGAATTGGTCGCAACATAATCTAAATCGGCCGAAGTATCGCCAGACTGAACTGTGTAACTGAATGTCAACGTACTGGAGTTACTACCACTGGTGTAGTTAATGGTGCGATCAGTGGAGCCTGTTTCAAGTGTGAGTTGAGGTGTGCCAGTAACCAATACCGCTTCATCAAAATTCACCTGAACACTAATAACGTCCCCGACTTTGTAAGTACCATTTACAGTGCTGGCTGTGATAGAGCTTACTGTAGGGGCAACAGAATCGGTAACAAATGCACCCGTTGCGTTATACCCGATACCGCTGCTAGTACCTGTTAACATTGAGGAGTTAGTCTGGCTATCGTTGACTGTCGTACCGCTGGCTTCATTCAGCTTCCAATACCCCAGCAGGCCGGATTCATTGCCTACCAACTCAATACTGCGGTTATTTTGAATCTGCACTTGCGTGCGCGCACTACTCCACATACGTATATCATCGATACCACCGACGAAATCATCTACCGCTCCGTGGTTCTGCATACCAAACAACAGATTGGTCACTCCAAATCCAGTATAATTAGGGACGCTACTACGGGCGCCTTGATCTAAAACGTTTATTCCCTGTGCGACGCCATCAACATAAAAATCCCAAGTTCCATTATCAAATACAACTGCAATGTGATACCAGGTTCCTGTGCTTAACGACAACACATTACTTTCTGTCAGGCAACCAAAATCACACTCAAGATCGACAGTTAGTTTACTTGAGTTCAATATGAGGCCACCGGCATCGGCACCGCCAGTGAAATCCACTAAATTGATGGTTCCACTGACGTTAGTAAATTTGGCCCAAAACTCCAGTGTAAATGTTGTTCGATTCGATAACGCAGATCCCGCATTTGTCAGCGTTACGGTATCACCAGTTGTAAAGTCAAAAGAACTGTTTTGTGCGCTAGCATAGAGGGAGGTCATCGCAAGAAAACTGCCTACAATGAATATTTTAAAATAAGAATGCCAGAATCTAGTCATAATACTCTTAAAAGCATGAATTATTTTATAAGCATGTTGCAGCATGACATATCCCCTAAATTAGCTTGTTTTAAATACAAGTAGCGCACAATCCCTGCGCGCATTTTCACTCACAGATTTAAACCACATTGTTTCAGATTTAATTACGAGGAGGGAAAAGCCCCTCAAGAGCAATAATAAAACTAACTACTTGATAAGGTTGTACTATATGAACTGGCATATTATTACCGGCAATACCAGTATTTCCATTTACGTTAACCGTTGTGGTGGCAGTCGCAGGCGATAGTGTGGTGTCTGGTGCAGTAGTGCTAAAAGCATTAAGATCAGTTAATCCACTAACCACTTTGGCGGGTACCGTGGTTGGCCCTGGAGTAGCGGTATTACCGTTAGCGGAGGAAGCTCCAAATGCAACGCTCGTATTTCCTGTTCCATTTAGTGCTACGGAATGAACATGCGCGGGTAACTCATTGGCAGTTAATGTCACATTTTCAGTCCCACCCGATTGTCCCAGGTTATATTGACTCATACCAAGGCTTTGGCCTTGATGCACAGGCACACGGCCTTGCAGGTTTGGCAAACCGAAAGTGGTAGTACCATCCCCCCCATAAGTAGTACCTATTATTGCAAACAAAGCCTGATTGCTTTGAATGGACAATACTTGCCCATTGCAAAAAGCCCAACCACGGGGAGCGAAATTGCCCGCAAACATAATAATTTCACCGACAAATGGATCTGCCATAGTCTCTCTCCTTAGATAGTTTATGATTAAACCTAGTTAAGCTGGTGTTGCATCATGGCTTCTGATAGACGCCAAACTGCATTACCTAGGCTATTAATAATGAATCCTTTACGGTTTACTGCCGATCACCAGCGAATGTGATCAACAAAACTAATACAGTCAGTACCATAAAAAGATACCAGTCTATCAAAAAACAGCTCAGCAACCTTTTGGTAACAGGAATATATATTAGTTGATACTTATAATAAAGAAGGATTACATTAAAAACCTTCTATTAACCTTCTTTTATCATCCCCGACTACAAGATCGTTATTTCCACAACATAGTCTCATGGGTTTGTGAAATGCTGTGGATGATAAAACCTTGTTGTAGGTAAAGCGCTTTCGCTCTTGGATTATCCAATGCTACCGACAAACGAATATCAGCATTTTGCGCTATCGCATCTTGTTTTAGCGCCTCTAAGACAGCAGTCCCTAAGCCTTTACCGCGTATTTCTGGCGCTAATACCAAATCCACAAGGTGCAAGTATTCTTGGTTAACCGCCAACGTCAGCTTACCAATCACTTCAGATTGTTGGCACAAGATATAATCCTTTGCATTAGGATAATGGCTTTTGTAAGAAATTTGTTGCAGTTGATATTGCTGCTGCAGCAGCATATCAACTGTCATTTGGGGTAACCCAAGTTGATAAAAGTCGCAGCGAGTTGAATAAAAAAGCTCGGCCATAATAATGGCATCACGATCACTGGCGTGGCGTATACTTATTCCAAATAATGAATTTAACTGGCTTAACATTAATATGCCCTGACATAAGGCAACGTTAGCAACGATTTATTATTTGTGAAATGTCCACGAGGAAGTGGTGAAAATAAACAGATATCCATATCTTGAGGGTCCATAAATATTAAAAACTCTTATCAAGACTAGTATAAAATCAGATAAGCACAAGTCATGATAACAAGTGATTATTAAATTTTTTTCGATAAAGGATTATTTAATGTTTGACTGGAATGCCATAGATACCGTGCTGCTCGATATGGATGGTACGCTGTTAGATTTACACTTTGATAACCATTTTTGGTTACAAGTTGTACCGCAGCAATTGAGCCTAAAACGTAACATTAGCGTTGACGTTGCTAATTTACTCGTCAAACAGGCTTATCTCGATGTGGCGGGAACCTTAGATTGGTATTGCCTTGATTACTGGCAAGGTTATTTAAACCTCGATATATTGGCATTACATCATGTATCTGCAGATAGAATCAGACTCCGTCAGGACAGCATGCCTTTTTTACGTGCTTTAGCAGGAGCAAGTAAGCAGCGTATATTGTTTACTAATGCACACCCGCAAAGTTTAGCGCTTAAGTTAATCCATACCAACTTAGACCAAGGTTTAGACCTGATACTGTCTAGCCATGAAAGCGGTTATCCCAAAGAACATCCGCAATTTTGGCAATATGCATTTGATAAATTTAACTTAAATCCATCGCGGTGTTTATTTATTGATGACAGTGAAGTGATTTTAGCTGCATCGAAAAAAGCAGGCGTGGGTTATCAACTCGGAATTAGCAATCCAGACAGCCAGAAACCTCATATTGATTTTACTGACTTTCCTGCGATTACTGATTACCAATTATTATCATCGGCACTTTTATTGCTATAGCCCGCAATAACATTGAATCATCATATAAAAGCTGAGTTCTCTCAAAGTCGGTTTATAAACCAAATGTATAGATGACTTATCATTGATATAAAAAACGCCTTGATAGTGATATCAAGACGTGAGTTTTTCATTACTCAAAACATTATAAACCAGGCACAACACCTTGATAGTTTATAGGATAATATCCTTGGCTATCTTGTCGGCCCAAGAATGATAACGCTTCACGTAAATCTTTAGGTTGGGCATCTGTCGGTTTAATTTTAGCACTGACTTTAACCAAGTTTGACTCGCCTAAAATAGCGCTCCCAGTTAAGCCTAATACGTTTTGGGTTTCATCTGTGGCTATTTTTAACTGGCCATCAAGACAACTCAATCCTAATGAGATGTTACCCAAAGGGTAAACACCATATTGATTTTTAACATTGGTGTTATTTAAAAATAATTTACCGCTTAATTGCTCACACCATGGCTTACCTTGCTCTAAGATTTCAACCATTAAGCTTACATCGCCATCAATTTGGGTTTTAAATGGTAAACGAGCGCCTGCGAGTAAAAAACTATCCGGCAGGTCAAAACGAATATTGTTTGCTCTCAGTCCAGAAAATGACCAACTAATACTGCCTTTACCGCTCACTGGCGTAGCACGATTGCCGATTTTAAAATCAATATCAGCTTTACCAACTAATAATCCCCAAGGACTTAATTGCCAACTGACTTGCTCTATCTGGCGCTGGTCGATGGTAACTAAGGACGCTTGCCCTTGCCAAAGAGTACCTTCTGCACCACTGATGGCAACATTATTGGGTAACGGAGCAATACTGACTAACCAGTTTGCTGGTAAATAAACCAATAAAAACACTAGGTAAATAATGACGCCAATGACTATTTTTGAAAATAAACTCACAAAGAACCCTTACTGAGAAAGCTGAATACGTCTTACTTTTACAAAGCCAGCAACGTCTGATTCCGTTAAATCAACACTGTCTAACGTTAACCCTTTTTGCTCGACTAAGTCATGTAAGTAACCCAGTAGCGCATCAAATGGTACATCATCCATCCATAGCTGGATCTTATCGCCTTGCGGCTGCATACGCGTGATCTCTAATTTATATAATCCAGCGGTTTGATTAACAATGGAACTTAAACTTCCGCGAACTTTCGCTTGTGCACCCGCTTGTTTCAGACCAGCAATTTTATTGGCCGTTTGTTTTACATAATTTAACGTTTGTTGAGCGGCGCTATTATTGCGCTCTGCTGTTTCTTGGGCATTGGAAATCGGTGTCCAAATGCCCCAATAAAAATACCGACCACCAGTATTGCGGCACAAAAACCAACCAGCTGTTGCTCTCTAATGGCTAAACTTTGCCACCAACTGCGCATATTTTCCATGTTATTTAATCCTTAACGTCAGCGTACTGGTAACGCTTTCTTCGTTACTGTTCATGGCTCCACCTTCGAGGAGGTAGTCTTTCATGACAATCTCTTTAAACTTATCGATTTGAGCATAATTTTTTGCAGTCACTTGCATCCGTAATTCATTACGATTGGCCTCATAACGCAAAGTATTGGGTTTTAATTCTGGCACCTTGCTAAATGCAGGCTTTAATCCATCTAGCATTTCAAAAAAATACTGCACCACCGCCTTGGCCTTGCATGCTGCGCAATTCACTGCCCATTTGTGAGCGCATATTAACGATACGATTAACCCCAGGGACAGATTGTTTAAAAAGCATTTCGCTTTGAGCTTCTATCTCAGCGGTATGCTTATTAAGCTGATGAATAGCTAAACCTTTATTCGTCAATGCTAAAACAATCGCCACCACCACCACAATCGCAGTATTTTTCCAGGTTAATAGCTGTTTGCTGTACTCACTCTTAGGTTTATAAATGCCACTTAATAAGTTCATTGGCGCATTTAAGATGCCCTTGGCTAATATCATCATGGGTAAATCTAAAGGCTTGGCTTCAACTGTAACGCCAACAAAATCAATATCATCACTATAACCCGCTACCAAAAGAGGATCTGCATCGGTGTGGTTTAGCATCGTTTGAGCTAATAACTGCGGTAATGCAAATTCAGCCCATGCTTTAGGTACGCTAACACCGCCGCCTTCTGAAGTTCTGATTAAATATTCACTACCAACACTCATTGCTGCCCAACGACATTGATCTAACGGTAATGCTAAACAATCTGGCACGATGCGTTTCACTTTCAAGCCTGCATCATACAACCATTGAAGCCATGTTTGCATTTGCTCATGCGCAACCGAAGCCACATTGAGTAGTTCACCTTCACGAGGGCCCACCACAAAGTGCATGTTATCGACATTAGTCGCTAATGATTCCTCAAGCATGTAAGGCAATGCCTTTAATGCTTGGCGTTGACCTTTTTCGGGTAACATAATTTGTGTCAATGTCATGTTGGCCGCAGGCACAAGTACATCAACAGGGCGATTACCCGCGCGATCAGCTAAAGTGCTGAGACTTGCAGCATCAGATAACTCACCAGAAGCGATAATTTCTTGCTCTTGTTCAGACCATACCAGCCATGAACATGGGTGTTCTGATGTTTTTCCTAACCGGATAAATAGCCGTTCAGACACTGTTATTCTCCACCGATCTCAATACGTATTGTTACGCAATGAATTTGTTATTATTGTTGACCACCGTACTGCCTAGTAAGCACATCTAAATCTTTACCATTGCGCTTAAGTACGCTTTCCATTCTAAATATTGCATTATCGACTTTGGCGCCAGCTTTTAATAAAAAATACTTGCTATCGACCACAAAACTCGACTTTACGTTCGCTTCTGATTTGATGCCACTCAGAGACGAACTTTCCCAAAAGTCATCAATTTTTTCATATCCATCAGCTGGGCGATTATTAATAATATTTTCAGCTTCACTGACTGAAATTTGATTTTCCAGCATCCCGGCGAGTAAAGCGGCTTGCTCAACTTTAATGGTGTTCACATTCAATAACTGGGTATCTTCGCCCGGTATTGCACACACATAAGGCAGAATGTTCAGATAAACATTTTGGCTAAAGCCCATTACAGCACGCAGCTCACTTCGATGTTGCATCAAGGTATTGGCGGCACGATATGGCACATTACGCGACTCATATTCGGCATCCTCAGCCCCGTATGGGCCAGATAACGTATCTTCGTCAATATAGTCTTTTAGAGTATACGTCAGCTGCTCTGCACCAAACTCATCGACACCTAAACTGATCAGTAACGATTGGAACTGTTTAGCGGCTACGGTCATTTTTGGCTGACCATTGTCATTCTCTTTTGATGCTTGCCCAACGGCATTAATGTTAAAACATGCCCGCATATCTTGTATTTCACCGACGATTTCACCATATTCAGCCGGAAATGCCACATTCGCTAGCGCCCAGTACTGTTGTAAATGTACTGTACCTTCTGAATCTTCAAAATCTTGCTTGAGCACTTTCATCGCCAACTCTTCGGCAGAAAGCGCATACCAATAAGCCTGATCATATTGGGCTAAATTAAGCGTTCGGCGCATAGAAAGCTGATTACGACTGGTAATATTGGTCGCGATAATCACTACCATAGCCACAATCAACATAACCACGATGAGCGCCACACCACGCTGCTTTTGGCCACCCATTATGAGTTTTTCCCATTATCTATTTTAGGATCAGTTTCGCTATTATTGTCTTCTTTATTATTTGAATCGTTAGGATCGTCTTTATCAGACTTAATCGCTGGTGCACCTTTGGGCAATAAAAATCGACGCTGGATTTTACCTAAACCTTCTAATTCTATTTCCATCGCAATCCCTTTTGGCATTACGCTTCCATCAACTTGTTTCTGCCATTTATCATCAATATAAAATGAATACTCAATTGATAACACATGATCAATGACCACACTTTTTAGTGGCTCTGCACCCGATACGGGTTCAGGATAAGGATAATACCAGCGCTCTAGACGACCATTTTGAACCACATAGGCAACCGACTGTAAACTGCCTCTGGGTAACATGCCATCAGGGTTTAACCAGCCTAAACGGTAAAATACCAATGCTTGGGTTTCTGAGTCGAGAATATTGTCACCAACTTGGAAAAATCGATTGTTACGTTCGCCTTCAAATGATCGCGGTGTACGCGCCACCATTTGGCCCAGATCACGTTCTAGCGCGCCAAAACCTTGCTGTAATGACTTAAGTCGAGTCGCAAACTCTTGGGTCACTTCATCATTTTTCATCACCGCCGACAATACCGAGTTAGCCGCAATCCCCAGCATGGCAAATATCGCAATCGCAATAAGCATTTCCAGTAACGTAAAGCCGCTTGAATGCTTAGGCTTTGTTATGTACATAACTACTCACCTGGGCAACAACACGCTTAAATTTATCATCGTCACTGACGCTAATACGGATCATCCTGAACTTATCATCTGTCGTTTTAATCACTTCTTGACGCCAATACCATTCACGGCCTGCAAGTTCTGACTGACCGGTTTTTTGGCCAATGTCTGGAAAAGTACCTGGTAATCGCACATCAACCATTTGGTTACTGGCCACCCATTGGGCTAACGTACGCTCTTCTAAAATGGGCATATTCGCCATTTGTTCACCCAAACTTTTGGTGACCGATACTGCTGCAATAGAAAACACTGCTAAGGCAACAATAACTTCAAGTAATGTCATACCACGGTTTCGAGTCGATAAACGCTTATTACTTAGGTTTAGCGGGCGTCGATATGCTGTGAATTTACTCATCTACACGCCCTAATGTTAAGCGGCCTAACGCATCACCTACAACCAGCACATTAACGGGCTGAAGGTCATCATTAACCGTATTAAAACCTAGCTCAAAGGGGGTCATCTCACCGCTGGGAAATAATAAAATTTGCGGTTCAGGGTGTTTCTTTTTTTCTTCTTCGCTCGGTTCATCGATAAAAGGTTCATCAAACCACGACTCATCTTGCTCGTCTTCTTGAACTAATGGCATGCCATCAATCACCACATCTAAGGTAATACCGGCCTCCATTTTTTTAGCCGATAACAGCCGGTCTTGATCAACAGGCATCCATTTGCCTTCTTTGTAGAACACAAACTGATATTGATCTTCGTCAATCACAATCCCAATAAACTGGCCACTTAATACACTTTCATCTAGCACCATCTCGGTGGCAGACATAAAACGTTGCGCCTGTTTTTTGAGCATTTGTTCCGGCCCAGCAACACTAATCGATAAGGTTACCGCTGAGGCAACCAAACCCATTAGCAATGCCACTATTAACACTTCTAATAAAGTGAAACCGGCTTGACGATGTTGAGCCATTTTATTGAAAATCTTGTAAATTCCAGCTTCCGATATCATCTTCAGAACCTGGCTGTCCGTCTGGGCCAGCACTGAAAATATCAATTTTGCCATTTTCACCAGGGCTTAAAAGTAAATAGTCATTGCGCCATGGATCTTGTGGTAAACGCTTAACATAGCCACCTTCGCGGAAATTGCGCGGCTCTGGCGACGAGCTAGGCTTTTGCACCAAAGCATCAAGCCCTTGCTCTGTTGTTGGGTAAATACTGTTATCTAACTTGTACATATCCAATGCATTTTCTAGCGCAACAATATCTGACACCGCTTTTTGTTGATCTGCTTTATCTTTGTTCCCCATCAAATTCGGCACAACCATTGACGCTAAAATACCTAAAATAACAATCACCACCATTACTTCGAGTAAGGTGAAACCACGTTGTTTATTATTATGTTGCATTGATTACTTCCTCTAAAAATTGTCTATATATTCATGCGTAAAATCGGTGTTAAGCTTGGTTTACCCAAGCAAGGTCAAGGTTAGTCCTAGCCGCTGATCAAGTTGTTTAACTCTAAAATAGGCTGCAGAATAGCCATTACAATAAATAATACAACCGATGCCATACTCACGACTAGCATGGGTTCAAACACCCCCAAAGCAATGTTGACGTTAGACTCAAACTCTCGGTCTTGGTTATCAGCAGCCCGTTCAAGCATATTCTCTAATTGACCACTTTTTTCCCCTGACGCAATCATGTACAACATCATTGCAGGGAATAGCTTAGTATTAGTCAACGCAGCCCCCAAACTAGTTCCTTCGCGGACTCGCGCCGTCGCCTCATCAACGGCGGCACGCACTTTGACATTCTGTAATACTTCGCTGGCAATACGCATACCATCAAGTAACGGCACTGAGCTTGCTGACAAAATACTTAATGTACGCGCAAAACGTGCGGTATTTAATCCTTTACTGACTTTACCAATAACGGGCATTTGCAATAACGCGGTGTCGTATTTCATTCGCAGTTGCGGATTTGTCAGCATACGCTGAAACACAATCATACAACCGAAGATAATCAGTACCACCACCACGCCCCAATGCTGCACAAAATCCGATGCGAGTATTAAAAACTGGGTCGTGCCAGGTAACTCTTGGCCCATATGTTCAAATTGGCCAACAACCTTAGGTACTACAGCCGCCAATAACACGGCTATCACGCCAATGGCGACCACAGTCAATACGATGGGATATATCATGGCTTGTGTTAGCTTTGTTTTGAGCTGTTGACGGCGTTCGGTGTAATCAGCTAAGCGATTAAGTACCACTTCTAGATGGCCTGATTTCTCACCGGATGCCACCATTGCACGGTATAAATCATCAAACACATGCGGAAATTCAGCCATTGAGTCAGCTAAGGTGTAACCCTCAACCACTCGAGATCGCACCGCCATAATCATGCTGCCTAAACGATCTTTTTCAGACTGTTGTCCAACCGCTTTTAGTGCTTCTTCAATCGGTAAGCCCGCAGCTACCAGTGTCGCAATTTGGCGCGTGATCAGGGCCAGTTCGGCAACAGATATACGTTTTTTAAACACGTTCGCGAGATTAAACCCACCACGCTGTGAGCGAGCTTCTTTCTCGTTAACCGGCAGAAGTTCCAGTGGCATAAGACGCTGCTCACGCAGCTGGCTTCTTGCATGGCGTGCCGTATCAGCTTCAATCACACCTTTTTGTTGTTTGCCTTTGCTATCAAGGGCTTTGTATTCAAACGCCGCCATTGATTACTCCTCGCGTGTCACTCGCAATACTTCTTCTAGGGTGGTCACACCGGAGAGTACTTTACTCATACCGTCATGGCGGATACTTGGAATCGATTTGCGCACATATTTTTCAATGGCTAATTCGCCCCTGCCGCCATGAATTAACTCGCGGACATTGTCATCAACGATAAGTAGCTCATGAATACCGGTTCGACCTCGATAACCATTTTGGCCACAAGCCTTACACCCTTTAGCGCGATAAATAATCCGCGTATCGTTCGCAGTAATACCCAGTAACTCACGTTCACGTTCATCAGGCTCATGTGCTTCTTTACACTGTGGGCATAATGTACGGATCAGACGCTGAGCGAGTACGCCAAGCAAACTAGATGACACTAGAAAGGGTTCTACCCCCATATCTTGCAAACGGGTAATAGCCCCTGATGCAGTATTGGTATGTAAAGTTGAAATCACTAAGTGACCGGTTAATGATGCTTGCACCGCAATTTGCGCGGTTTCTAAATCACGAATTTCACCAATCATCACCACATCAGGATCTTGACGTAAAATTGCGCGTAATCCACGAGCAAAAGTCATGTCGACCTTAGTATTGACCTGAGTTTGACCAACGCCCTCTAATTCATATTCAATCGGATCTTCAACCGTTAAAATATTGGTATCTTTAGAATTAATTTCCGTTAACCCGGCATACAAGGTAGTACTTTTACCAGAACCTGTTGGCCCTGTAACAAGAATAATTCCGTGAGGTTTACGAATTAGTTCATCGAATTTTTCACGAATGCCTGGTGTCATACCCAGTTGTTGTAAGTCTAAGTTACCGGTATTTTTGTCCAGTAAACGCATTACCACGCGCTCACCATGACTCGATGGCATAGTTGATACCCGCACATCGACAGCACGACCAGCAATACGCAGTGAAATACGTCCATCTTGTGGGAGGCGTTTTTCGGCAATATCTAAGCGCGCCATCACTTTAATCCGCGACACCAACAAAGATGACAACTTACGATTTGGCTTTAATACTTCTTTCAACACACCATCAATACGGAAACGAACAATTAATTGTTTCTCATAGGTTTCGATGTGAATGTCTGAGGCTTCTTCTTTAATGGCTTCAGACAATAACGCATTAATTAATTTAATAATTGGTGCGTCATCATCGCCTTCAAGCAAATCTTCGGTTTGCGGTAATTCTTCGGCCAGAGTGAATAAGTCCATCTCGTTACCGATATCTTCCATAAGCTGTTGAGCTTCAGAGGAGTTAGCTTGATATGCTTGAGTTAATTTAGCCTCAAACTTAGCCACTTCTAGCTTAATCAACGGTAACTCAACACCCGCATAGCGCCGTACTTCTAGCATGGCACTGAGCGGCGTTTTATCAGTATAAAAAAGACAAAGCTGATCGTTATCTTTCGCTAACACTAATTGAAAGCGATGTGAAAAGGCGAACGGCAAACGTTCTTTACTGTTGGAGTGAAAAACCCCATCACCTTCGACCACTTCCATGGCAACGTCACTAGATACTTGGGCTAATGGCTCAGTTATCACGCTATCAGTCATTGTTTTGAGCCTTGTCCTTTTGCATGCTTTCATCGATGGTACGTAAAGCGGGATCTGAATCACGCATATCAGTACTCAATCCTTTGCCGCTTTTATAGCGATCAAGCATGTCGTTGACGTCGTCCGGTATATAATTTTCTTGGTTCCACTCATCTAATACAGGTACTTGAGTCTTTGGCATTAAGTTAATACCACGCGCTTGTTGTTCCAGCTGCAATGCTCTGAAGTAATTATATTTGCGCCCGGCAATACCTTCCATTGTAATGCCATCACGGATAATAGTGGGCTTGATGAAAATCATCAGATTCTTTTTGGTTTTCTTGCTAGAAGAAGACTTAAATAAATGACCAATAAAAGGAATATCACCAAGAATTGGCACTTTTTGAATACTTTCTTGAACTTCTTCGTTAATTAAACCGCCCAAGACGACAATTTGGCCTGAATCTGCCATGACAGTAGTGGTTAAACGGCGTGTAGAGAAACTGATGTCTACGCCAGTGTTACCATTAACACCCGACACTTCTTGTTCGATAGTTAATTTAACCGATGAACCTTCGTTAATTTGCGGTACGACTTTCAGCTTAACCCCCACTTCCTTTCGTTCTACCGTTTGGAAAGGGTTGTCATTATTAGAGCTTGAGGTTGAACCAGTAATAATGGGCACTTCATCACCGACTATAAACGACGCCTCTTGGTTATCGAGCGTAGTAATCGACGGTGTGGCTAATACGTTTGAATTAGTATCACTTGAAACGGCTTGGATTAACGCGGCAAAGTTACCTGTCGTCACGCCCCATGCCATACCATTTACTTTGCCGAGTGCTTGCGCGATCAACGTAAAGTCGCCTTCAGTCGTTGGATTAACAACAGTATTAGACTCAGTACCAGAAGTAGTGGTTACGGTAGTGCCATCGGTTTCACGCGCCGCCCAGATCCCGGCACCCACTTCACCAATCGTTGGACCGATATTGTTAAACTGAGTCAGTCCACCCGCTTCGCTACCCCATTGCACGCCAAAACCAACGTTGTCGCCTTCGGCTATTTCTACAATAATGGCTTCAACAAGCACTTGCGCACGGCGAATATCAAGCTGATTAATCACACTTTCAATAGTACGCAGTTGATCGGGCTCAGCACTAATCACCAAAGAGTTAGTGTCACTGTGGGCCATAATATTGATATCACTACGACGCTTACTTGAGTTGCCTTGCTGGGCACTAGCGCCCTCTTTATTGTCTTGTAAATTTTGTGCAAAACCAGTTAATACTTCAACTAAGTCTTCTGCCTTGGCGTAACGTAAATAACGGACTTTGGTGTTACCGGTACTCGCTTGTTCGGCATCGAGACGCTTAATCAGTTCAATCACACGCTGGCGGCTTTTCTCATCGCCGCTGACAATAACCGCATTCATGCGTTCATCCGCGACCACTTTAGGTGCTTGACCTGGAAGTTGTGATTGATTAGCACTGGAACGGTAAAGAGTATCTACAATACGAACTATCTCACCTGCAGAGGCATAGTCTAATGCCACTACTTGCACATCTGTATCGCCTTGCTTATCGACTCTACGAACAATTTCGACCAGCTTATTGACTACCGCTGCACGGCCAGAAATCATTAGTACATTTGATTGGTCATAGTTGACGACGTTACCGCCACCAGCATTGTCATTTAACTGTCGAAGTAATGGCGCGAGCTGCTTAGCTTCAGAATTGTATAAAGGCACGATACGGGTAACCATTTCATCGCCGACACCTGGAGCTTTGTCATCGGCAACGCGAATAGCAGCCATTTTGGCATCTTTATCTTTAATCACTTTAATGACGTGGTTTTCCATTTCAACCACGGCATAACCATACACTTGAAGTACGTTAAGGAAGAATTGGTAATATTGATCATCATTGAGTAAATCGTAACTGCGGACATTGATTTTGCCACGTACGGTTGGATCTACAATAATGGTTTTATTGAGGTTTTTACCGACAATATTAATAAACTCTTGAATGTCAGTGCCCTTAAAATTGGCGGCATATTGTTCCGACCAAGCACTTGGTGCTGCTATCATCGCAGCTCCCATCAGCATTCCAGCAATAATCTTATGTCGGATCCCTTTATTATTCATTCTACTCAATCCTCTAACGCCAAATTATTCTGGCAAACTAAACATGATTTCGACCAACTGCCCTTCACGCTCAACCATGACAGCCATTTCGGTGAGCTCAGGCAATTGTGCCATCACTTCTAATGCCTGACCCATATCGGTCAGATCAAATCCATTTATTGATTTGGCTAAATCATTAGCCTGAAAACCCGCTTGCTTAAACAATGCGACGTCTTTGCCAGGGTTTAAACGGTAACCCGCTAATTCATCACCATTACGTACCGGTGAAATAGCCAAAAAGTCTGTAATTTTACTTGGGTCTGCTAGCAACTCGTCACGAGAATTAGACAGATCTTCAGAAAAACGTTCATTATCGCGACGATCAACTCGAGTGACCTGTTGATCAACTTTAGCTTGTTGTAGCTGGGTGTTTGCCGCACCTTGTGTGGTGTATTGAAGCCCATCAAGCATTAAGGTTTCATAACGGCCACTGTTACTGATAATGATCCTGTCAGCATAAACCTCTTTTAAAGAAGCCGAAGTCCCTTTAATTTTATCGCCTAAACTATACGTTTCTTGTTGACCACTTGATTCAATGACGGCTAAGCCTTGAGCTTCCTCGGTGGATGCAACAACTCCCGTCAATTGAATTGACAAGTTTGTTTTAGGTGCATCTGTTATTTGCTCTACGACTTCGACTTTAGGCTTGTCGTTATTATTGTCTAAGCGGCCAAAAAGAAATAGATCACGCACACCGGCAAGCTCAATACGCTTTGCAGTGCCCGCAGAGATGGGGGATGGTTGCCACACCGCAGATTGCGATGATACTGGCATCAACTTCCATGTGATTTGTGCTGCAAGTAGCAACACAATGATCAATCCAAGCCAAAATACAATCATACTCAATCGTTTATGCGGTATTTTTGCTGCGTTGGTGATCAGTTTATCTAATAAATCCATATGTTATTGGACCCTCTATACGCCTTGGTACAGGTCTCTGTTCTAATTGTTAATAAAATTCGTTAAATATATGTGAAGTCGTCATGCTAACTCACACAGGATAAAGCGACAACCCCAGAGCATATCGATTGGCGAATCTCCATCAAATATGCTAACTTTGCGACCATAAAAGAGCCATAATATTGCCCTCTATTACGATAATACACACATTGTATGGCAGTTAGGTTACTCAGTCTGTGAAATCATCCCTGTTTTGGAGGTCATTTGACTCAAACTCAGCCCGAAAAAAGCGTTATTCGGCTCGACAAATGGTTATGGGCGGCACGTTTTTATAAAACCCGCGCTATCGCAAAAGACATGATCAATGGCGGTAAAGTACATTACAACGGCCAACGGACTAAATCCAGTAAGAATGCAGAAGTCGGTGCAAAAATCCGTCTTCGTCAAGGTAATGATGATAAAGAGGTTTTTGTCATCCAATTATCTGGTCATAGACAAAGCGCCAATGTAGCGCAAACCCTATACGAAGAAACACCAGAAAGCATCAGTAAACGGATTATAAACGCTGAAGCAAGACGGTTAAATATATTGAACAATCCGGCCCCAGATCATAAACCGGATAAAAAACAAAGACGACAGATTATGCGCTTTAAAGACTACTAAGCGCCCAAAGAGTAAGAGAATACAAATGAACAACGATATTTTACATCGCTACATTTTTGATAACGTCGATGTGCGTGGCGAAATAGTCCAATTAGAAAATAGCTACCAAGAAGTGCTTTCTGCACATACTTATCCCGTGGCAATAGAGCATCTAATTGGTGAGTTAATGGCGGCAACATCATTACTGACCGCCACCATTAAATTTAATGGCGATATTAGCGTGCAGTTACAAGGCGATGGCCCGGTTTCTTTAGCGGTAATTAATGGTAACAATAAGCAAGTTTTACGTGGTGTTGCCCGTTGGAATGATGATATTGCAGATGATGCGAGCCTGCAGGAAATGTTTGGTAAAGGCTACATGGTGATCACCTTAACACCTGATGAAGGTGAACGTTATCAAGGTATCGTATCACTAGACCATGTCAATCTAGCCGCATGTTTAGAAGAATATTTTAATCAATCAGAGCAATTACCGACTCAAATTCAGTTATTTGCTAACGGCAAACAAGCTGCAGGTATGCTGCTGCAAGTATTGCCATCGAAGTCAGATCAAACGGATGATTTTGAACATTTAGCAGCATTGACCGCTACAATTAAAGCAGAAGAGCTATTCACACTGGATGCTGAACAGGTATTACATCGCTTGTATCATCAAGAAGAAGTACGTTTATTTGACCCTGTTGATGTTACCTTTAAATGTAGCTGTTCATATGAACGCAGTGGCGCTGCTATCAAGACCTTATCACAACATGAAGTTGAGGCCATTTTGGCTGAAGATGGCAAAATCGAAATGGATTGCGAATACTGCACAGCAAAATACGCTTTTGACGCAATAGATATTGCCGCACTATATTCGGGCAGCCATAGCAGTCAGTCAAAACAGTAATTCATACCGTTACAACCTACGTAACCCATGACAAAAAAGCGCGCAATGCGCTTTTTTTGCCTTAAAAATCACTAAAAACCCCCTCAAAACAAAATAACTTTCAAAAATATTACCAAACTGTTCGTTACCAAAACATTAACTTGCGTTACAATCCCTGACATTAGCTTATAGCCTCCGCGCAAAAAATAATATCAAGCTAAGTTTGAACACCTAACCCCAATAGCGATTCACTGCGAAACACGACCTAAAAGACATGGAGATCAACACAATGGCGGATGTATCTAACCGCGTTCACCTTAACCCTACGACAGCACAGCTGGTAGAAATAGCGCTTCTTCGTGGAGAAGGTCAGCTCACCGCGAATGGTGCCTTAGTGGCCAAAACAGGAGAAAGAACAGGTCGCTCGCCTAATGACCGTTTTATTGTCAAAGAGGCAAATACAGAAGCGGACATTGAATGGGGCAAAGTAAACCGTCCATTTGAAGCGGGTAAATTCGATGCATTATGGGGCCGTGTAGAAGCTTACCTTGCAGACAAAGAGTTATTTACGTCTGAACTTGAAGTCGGCGCTGATGATGATCATTATATTCCAGTGCGTGTAACCACTGAATATGCTTGGCATCAGCTGTTTGCTCGTAACTTATTCATCGCGCCAGAAAGCTTTAATCGTGGCAACAAAGACACATGGCAAATTATCAATGCGCCTGGGTTTGTGTGTGAACCAGATCGTGATGGCACCCATTCTGACGCGGCGGTTATTCTTAACTTTGCCGAGAGAAAAGTGCTGCTTGCTGGCTTAAAATACGCTGGCGAAATGAAGAAATCGATGTTCTCAGTACAGAACTTCTTATTACCTGCTAAAGGTGTATTACCAATGCATTGCTCGGCCAATGTTGGCCATGATGGTGATACCACATTATTTTTCGGTTTATCGGGTACAGGTAAGACAACCCTATCCGCTGATCCAAAACGCTTCTTAATTGGTGATGATGAACACGGCTGGGCTCCGGGCGGCGTGTTTAATATCGAAGGTGGTTGTTATGCTAAATGTATCGACCTGAGCCAGAAAAATGAACCAGTGATTTGGGATGCAATTCGTTTTGGAACTGTGTTGGAAAACGTCGTTCTGAATGAACAGCGAGTACCTGACTATAAAGACACTAGCCTGACCGAAAACAGTCGTGCAGCCTATCCTTTAGAGCATATTGCTCAGCGTAAAGAAGATAACCGTGGTGCCGAACCTCATGCCGTTGTGTTTTTAACCTGTGATGTCTCAGGTGTATTACCGCCAGTGTCAGTGTTAAGCAAAGAGCAAGCAGCGTATCACTTCTTATCGGGCTATACCGCAAAAGTGGGCTCAACAGAAATGGGCTCAACATCGGCAATCCAGTCAACGTTCTCAACATGCTTTGGTGCACCATTCTTCCCACGTCCTGCAGGTGTGTATGCCGAGCTGCTAATGAAACGCATTGAGTCATTTGGTAGCCAAGTTTACCTTGTTAACACCGGCTGGACCGGTGGTCCGCACGGTGTAGGCAAACGTTTTGATATTCCAACCACTCGCGCCATTGTTGACGCTATTGTAAGTGGTGAATTAAAAGATGTTGCCACAGTGCATATCGATAAACTCAACCTAAATGTACCTGTTAGTGTATCGGGTGTAGATACCGCTTTACTCAACCCAGTTAATACATGGGAAAATAAAGCTGATTATGACAAATACGCACAACAACTAGCACAAGAGTTCAGTGACAACTTTGCTAAATATAAAGTGTCTGAAGCAATCAAAAATGCTGGCCCAAACGTCTAAACAAGCCAGCAAGAATTCGCAATTAACATAATGCGATGTCATGCCTAAAATCCCAACTTCGGTTGGGATTTTTTATCTGTAAAATTACAGCATAAAGCCACTGAAACTGTTGATAGGCAATGCTATGATGTTATTACCGTTATTATGTCAACACCATCACCATTTACAGGGATATTCATGCGCCGCTTTTTGCTTGCAAGTTTAATGGTTAGTCCGTTACTGATTTGTTCTACTTTCACTCATGCTGATGATGCTGCATCTTCGACGCCCATAGTCGCAACAGAGCACACTGCACATTTTGAAAACGACAATATACTGCCGCCAATTCACCCTTGGTCTGGTGCAAGTGAAACCTTGTTATTAAGTGCAGATCAGCCATGGATCACTCCGTTTGAGCAAAACGGTTACGTTTCTAGCCCGAACTATCATGATACGGTGCAATGGTTAAACAAACTCGTCGACAGCAGCGATGTATTACAACTGGTTAGTATCGGCAAAAGTCCCCAGGGCCGAGATATATGGATGATTGTTGCGTCGCAAGATGGAGCATCAACTGCGCAAGCATTGAGTGATAATGGTAAAGCGACCGTGCTAGTGCAAGCGGGCATTCATGCTGGCGAAATTGACGGTAAAGATGCTGGGATGATGTTATTGCGTGATATCAGTCATAACCACAAACGCGAGTTACTTGAAAACGTTAACTTACTGTTTATCCCTATTTTCAGTGTTGATGCTCACGAGCGCAGCAGCAAATTTAACCGCGTTAATCAGCGTGGACCTGTGAACATGGGTTGGCGTACTACGGCTAAAAACCTTAATTTAAACCGTGATTATGCCAAAGCTGATGCACTGGAAATGCAACACCTTATTCGCACCATTAATATTTGGCAGCCAGATTTATACATAGATGTCCATGTAACCGATGGTATTGACTACCAATATGATGTCACCTTTGGCTACAACCTCGCTCAAGGTTACAGCCCGAGCATTTTTAAATGGCTAGAGACTATTTATCGTCCAGAGGTAGAGCAAGCCTTAACAGAACAAGGCCACATACCTGGTCCATTAGTTTTTGCTAACGACAATACCGACATAAGTAAAGGTATATCACTTTGGAACCCTAGCCCACGATTCTCCAATGGCTATGGCGATGCCCGTCATTTACCCACCATTTTAATTGAAAACCATAGCCTTAAGCCCTACAAGCAACGCGTACTTGGCACCTATGTCATGCTTGAACAAACCCTTAAAACAGTGGCCCAAAATAGCACTAAGCTAAAATCTGCCATCAATGAAGATAAATACCGAAATCCAAGCAAGTTAACCCTAAGCTGGGAAAACCAAACATTAGCACAAGGGCGAGACTTTAAAGGTATTGATTACCGTATTGAGCAAAGCCCAATCAGTGGCGACAAAGTAGTACGCTGGACAGGTGAACCTAAGTTATATAAAAACTTACCGCTTGTGGCTAATACCAAACCGATTGTGACAGTGACGCGTCCTGTGGCGTATTATATTCCACCACAGTGGGCTGATGTGATTGATCGTCTCGCTTTACACGGCATCAGAATGACGCGTCTTAATCAAATCACCACAGTAACTGCACAGCAATATCAATTCAGCGAGCCCATGTTTTCTAGTGCTGATTACGAAGGCCATCAAACAGTCACCGCCAACACGACCATTCACAAAGTTACTACTGATCTTCCTGCAGGTACTGTGCGTATTCTAACCGACCAGCCTTTGGGCGATTTAGCCATGCTGCTGCTCGAGCCACAAGCAGAGGATTCATTGTTTTACTGGGGATTTTTTAATCCTATTTTCACCCGCACCGAATACATTGAAGATTATGCGGTTGAACCTTTAGCGGCAAAAATGTTACAAGAGAATCCCGGCCTACAAGCTGAATTCAATCTAGCACTAAAGAACCCTGATTTTGCCAAAGACAGTGAAGCAAGACTCCGTTGGTTTTATGAACGCAGCCCATATTATGATAACCAATACATGAAATATCCTGTGTTAAGGGTATCTAAGTAATCTGCTAGTCACTCTACAAGCATGTTATCGCTGGTAGAGTGACGCCTTAGTCGCTGATGCTGTTCAATTAACACTAACTTTTGCTGGCGAGACAGTTTTTTAATCGCACTTTCGCGTTTTGATGCCTCACTTCGATCCGCTAAGGATTCTTGGTAAACCAGGGTTAACGGGCCTTTACCTTTTAAATATTTAGCCGCTTTTGGACTGCCTGCTTGATGCTCAGCAAAGCGGCGCGCAATGTCCGTGGTAATACCTGTATATAAATGTGAATTTGCACAGCGAATAATGTACAAGTACCAACCAGCATTGGCGTTATTTTTTGGCATAAAATTTAAAACCTTAAGTGTGATCATAAAACGCTTGTGCCATCATGGCATACTAAGCCCCATGAAAATGCAAACACCTATTTTTCAGCCAAAATACGCTACAGCATATTTTAGCATTTCATTAAGGAAGTTCTGATGTCTAGTAATCAAGACCCTTGCGCTCAACCAACATTGCTGCATCCCGATCAAGCGATTGAGCAACTTTTAGCTCAAGTTGAAGCAACTCAAGATACCGAAATGGTAACATTAACCCAAGCTATCGACAGGGTTCTTGCCGAAGATCTGTCCTCAAGTATTGATTTACCCCCTTTTGATAACTCTTCTATGGACGGTTATGCATTTCGGTTTGCAGACTTAACGGCATCACAAGATAAAACAACTTTCACATTATTGGGTAGCTCTTTTGCAGGCCACCCATTCAGTGGCAAAGTGCTACCTAATAGTTGTATCCGCATTATGACCGGTGCTCCTATTCCCCCAGGTTTTGATACCGTACAAATGCAAGAAAAAAACTCAAGCAAACCAAAACCAGATTAGTATTGAACATCCACATCGCTTAGGCGCCAATGTGCGCTGTCGCGGTGAAGAACTGCTGGCTGGTACAAAAGTATTACACCGTGGTGTCATTATCCGCGCGGCAGAAATGGGGGTACTCGCCACCATTGGTATCAGCCAAGTAAGGGTGACAC
Source organism: Shewanella vesiculosa (assembly GCF_021560015.1). Classification (NCBI taxonomy): domain Bacteria; kingdom Pseudomonadati; phylum Pseudomonadota; class Gammaproteobacteria; order Alteromonadales; family Shewanellaceae; genus Shewanella; species Shewanella vesiculosa. The sequence continues at coordinate 3,426,198 of NZ_CP073588.1, forward strand.
GCAAATTAAAGTGGCCTTCTTTTCCACTGGTGATGAATTACGCCCGGTGGGAAGCGAATTGGCGCCAGGACAGATTTATGATTCTAACCGCTATTCAATCCAAGGCTTACTGAGTAAAAGTAATGTTGAATGGATTGATTTGGGCGTAATAGCCGACAATAAAGAAGCGATTCGCGGAGCATTTAAAGAAGCGGCTAGCCAAGCGGATATGGTGCTCACATCAGGCGGAGTCTCTGTTGGTGATGCTGATTTTACTAAACAAATCTTATCTGAAGAAGGCAAAATCACCTTTTGGAAACTGGCCATTAAACCAGGAAAACCATTTGCTTTCGGTAAAATAGATAATGCTATTTTCTGTGGTTTACCCGGTAACCCGGTCTCTTCGATGGTGACTTTTTATAAGCTCGTATTACCTATTTTGAAAAAGATGCAGGGACTCAAACCGGTTACGCCTTTATTTTGCCAAGCCAAGTTACTGACGGATATACGTAAACATCCTGGCAGAGTCGAATACCAACGCGGCATACTCAGTCGCAATGAAGCGGGCGAGCTTGAAGTGGCCATCACAGGTGGCCAAGGATCGGGTATGCTGACATCAATGAGCTTAGCTAATTGCTTTGTAATATTAGATCAATTCCAAGGCGACACATCTAAGGGTGTCCAAGTGACTGTAGAGCCTTTTAATAACGTGTTGTGTTAGGAATATTATGGACTCACTTGAGCAAGAAATACTGACCGACAGTGAAATGCTGCGTTATAGCCGGCAGATTTCGATTAAAGCTATCGATATAGATGGCCAAGAAAAGCTTAAACTTGCCAAGGTGTTAATTATTGGCGCTGGCGGTTTAGGTTGTGCTGCAAGCCAATATCTTGCTGTGGCGGGGGTTGGTGAAATCACCTTAGTTGATTTTGATACGGTGGAGCTTTCAAATCTACAACGCCAAGTATTGCACCACGACGCCAATATTGGTCAGCCGAAAGTGGCGTCTGCCAAACAGGCATTGATGCAGCTAAACCCATTGATTACTCTCAATACCATTAATGCGCAATTAGATGATAATGAGATAAATGCCTCGGTAAGCCAGCACAGCTTAATTCTTGACTGCACCGACAACATGCTTGTTCGAGAACAGCTCAACAAAAGTTGTTTTGAGCACAAGGTCCCCTTGGTGTCTGCTGCTGCAATCAGAATGGAAGGCACGGTAACCGTATTTGACTACCGAGAAGATAGCCCGTGTTATCAGTGTTTTAGCGCTTTATTTGGCGAGCAGCAATTAACCTGCGTCGAAGCGGGTATTCTTGCTCCAGTGGTTGGCATGATAGGCTGCATTCAAGCAACTGAAGCGATAAAAGTCATCACAGGTATCGGTCAAGCGTTAACTGGGAAGTTGCTAATGATTGATGCCATGACCATGGAATTTAGACAAATGCGCTTGCCTAAACAACCCAAGTGCAAAATCTGCGGTGTACATGCGTAAGTGAAACGACATCGCGAGTTCATGATACAGATGCTACTGGATAGCATCTGTATCACTTGATGCACTGTCAGCTAAACCTACAGTTGGCGCGGCTATCAATTGCGCTTGCATAAGCTTTTCGCGATCGGCTTTGGCAATATAAGGAGATTTATTGGCTGCATGGAGTTTAGCATTGGCCTTCTTGGCTTTAGCTTTCAGGGTTTGATTAATTTTCTTTTTACGATTCATGTTGGTCACTTAATAGCATTTCTACCAAGCAATTATAATCTTAAAGTGATTAAAACCCTATCGATTCCAACTTATCAGCGACTCAGCGGTATCTGATACTAGCCTTTACTCTTGTAATACTACCCACAAAGCATGAATAAGCCCGGGGACAAAAAAGAAAATACATAATAGGATATTAATTAATAAATCCTTGCCCATACCTTTTTTGAGCAATACCGCCACAGGTGGAAGCAAAATCGCAATAATCACTAGTAATAATTTATTAGTATCCATTTTCGTTGCCTTATTTAAATTGATTAATTTAGCTATAACTATTATAAAAAGAGTATACGATACAAGTTGTTAACTAGAATAATTATCCTATTATTTTTTTGTATATTGATATTGCATCATGGAACCGTCTTCTTCCCGATAGTAATGAGTCACATGGAAAATAGCCAGAGTATTGTTTTTGTACAATTTTTCAGCTTAATTGCGCTTAGCTGTGCAATAGCTTGGACATTGCTTGCCACTCTATTACGCATAGCACCCAGAGCCAGTTGGTGCTTCGCTGCGGCTAACACTTTCACTGTTATCGGCATTTTACTTTACACTCAACGCACTGAAGCAATTAACTATTTATACTGGTTTGTTGCCGACATGACAATACTCTTGGGATTTGCTCTGGTGCGTTGGGGCTGCCAATACTTATTTAAACAAGCTTTATCCTACCGTTTTGATCTAATATTGCTGACAACTGCGGCACTATTAATGCTGTTAGTACCACCCTCAGTGATCTATGCCGTTTACTTAGTTATTGTGATGAGCATGACTGCAGCTATCTTCATTTCCCTCAGTGGTATTGATAATTTTCGGGCAGTAAAAAAACACTTACCGCTTTATTATGCCGCCTTACTTAACGTGCCCTTTTTTACTATTGGTTTGTTATTTATCATCCGAGCAATTGTTTTGTTATTTTCTCCACAACAACTTGCGCATATTTCTGCCGCCGACAAACTTAACTCGCCCTTAGTATTATGGAGCTATATCATACTGTTATTATTAACTAATCTAGTATTATTTGGTAATGCTCTGGCTCGATTAGTGTTCAAAGTGGCGCGGTTAGCTAACAAGGATCAATTAACCGGCTTATGGAATAGGCATGCATTACTGGACAAACTCAAGCAGGTTGATGCCTTGTGGTTACGAAATGATTTAGCTTATAGCTTAATGGTACTCGACTTAGACCATTTCAAACGTATCAATGATACATATGGACATTTAGCCGGTGATAAAGTGCTCAAACACACAGCTGAAACGTTACAAAACACACTGCGTAAAATCGATTTTATTTGTCGTTATGGTGGTGAGGAGTTTCTCATCATACTGCCGTTAACCAATAAAAAAGAGGCTCAAATTGTGGCCGAAAAGATACAACAAAAAATCAAAGAAAGCGTCATCGTGTGGCAAAAAAAACAAATCAGCACCACCCTCAGTATTGGTTATGCCACCTGTAAAACTCACCTCAGTATTGAACAACTATTACAGCTAGCTGATGATGCTATGTATCTCGCAAAAAGTAGGGGGCGTAATACGATTTGTTCGCTTGACTCGATAGAGCAAGCCAATGAGATAATCTCCACAACCCGGCAATAATCAGTACGAGCCCTTTTTGTAGATTTAGTTGCACACTAGCGCAGGCGCATGAAATGGCTTTACGATGTCAGCAAGAACTTGCAGAACTGGGAATTGATACTGGTGAAGAGAGGCTTAGTATAACGGCAAGCATTGGTTGCGCTATTGTCACTCCCAAAAGCCCCATTAAGCACATTTTAGCCCAAGCCGACAAAGCCATGTATGATGCAAAAAAAAGCCGGCCGCAACTGTATTGCAACAGCTGGTTAGATAAACCTCAACTTGGGTAATAGAAATGCACCGATATTCTTATTAGTAGAAAAAACTATCACTTACTTGGCCAAGACAAATCACTCGGCGATTGCCACTGATTACCAATAAGTTGTTGGCATTGAGGCAATAGAAAGTGTTCTCCGAATGATGGCACATGTTGGAAAACATAAGTCTGATCTAGATAACTAAAATGCAAACTGTACGCATGTAAATAGCATCTATCACTGAGCTCATTACCATAAAGTTGATCGCCTAAAATAGGCACGCCAATACTGGCTAAAGCCACTCGTAATTGATGAGTTTTACCACTGAGCGGTTTGAGCAAGTACAGCCGTATTCCTTGGGCAATGCTCTGACTAAAAAACTGTGTAACTGCGGGGTTATCAGTGGTTCGCAGTAATTTATACATGCTGCGACGCGACTTAGCCATATCGCCAATAATCCAACCTTGCTTCTTTTTAGGCTTACCACAGGCAATGGCTAAATAATATTTTTGTACTTGATGCTGAGTAAACATCTGAGTGAATACATTGGCCGCTTGTGGCGATTTAGCCACAATCAATAAACCAGATGTAGGCGTATCGAGGCGATGAACCGGATAAAGCTTATAACCTAAATCAGCCTCAGCCTGGGCAATCACTCCGGCAGTGCCATCTTGGCTGTGAAAATGGACATTGGCAGACTTACTGATAATAATAAAATCTGTTTGATCACTGAGCAGTTGATACATAAATTATCCAACCAGGATTAAATGCCGAGTGCACTATTATTTAAAGTGAATACTCACCAGCAAACCCGGATTATTATCGTGTAGTGAAATGGTCGCTTTATGGCGCGATAGAATGGCCTTCACCATAGACAAACCTAACCCAGTGCCTTTGTAATGACGACTAGGGTCTAAACGGACTAAGCGATCAAATACTCGCTCTTTATCTTCGTCAATAATACCCGGGCCATTGTCGCTAATTTGAATATGCTTCCCCTGTTGGATAATGCTAATTGTTGCACCGTCTGGGGAATACTTGATCGCGTTATCAACCAGATTAAACAAGGCTTGGAACAGCAAATACTTGTCGCCATTAACCTGTATATCATCTTCTAAGCTGATTTTCAGCACTTGGTCGCGACTCTCGGCAATCACTTCCGCCATTTCGAATAAATCTTGACAGATTTGCTGCAAACTCACTGGCTGTAAATCAAGCATTTGCTGGCCTTCTTCAATGCGAGTTAACGATAACATGGCATCAAATGTTCCCAAGCAGTGGTCTAACTCTTCGAGTAACTCGGCGGTGGCATCGGCAAGTTCAGTGGTAGGTTTTTGCGATAATAGCTCAATCCCGATACGTAAGTGTGACAACGGGGTTCGTAAATCATGGGCAATATTATCGGTTACACCCCGAACCGCACGCAAGTTTTGCTCTAATGTGTCGAGCACCAAATTAAATTGCCGCGCAAGCATATCAAACTCATCTTGGCTTTCACTTACCGGCAAGCGCGTCTCATAGTGTCCAGCTTCAATTTGTTCACTTAAGCGATTATATTCGACCAGTCGTCTAAGAATGGCTTTTGAGAATATATACCCTAATGCCAGTGTCAGTCCTAAGGTAAATGCCACCGCCCAGAAAGCAGCATTAATGAATTTCTCAATTAGTGCTGCTAACTGATCTGTTCGCGTCGCAATAAGGACTGGACCATAACGGGTAATAACTAGGCCACCGGTGAGAATATGCAGCTTATCTGGACCGCCGGTAAAAATAGGAAAATCTCTGGTTTCAGGCAGTTGCGGCATGTTTTCAGGTAAAAAAGTCAGTGCGCCGACCATATCAACGCTGTTGCGCCAGGCAATCAAGGCTGTTTTGGGATCGGCAGCACGAATTTGAGCAGCAAAACTACGGCGATTGACTGTTAAAGCCAACTGCTGATAACGTTGCATTTCTGCAGCAAGATGTTTATCTACCTGATTTTGTTGCTCAATCACTAGCTGTCGATAGAGACTAAGCACCAGCATAACAATCAATATTGTTACTAATGTAGAGAAGATCAGCGTTATCCGCCACGCACTACTTTGGTAAGGCTTAATGCCTTTTGCAAAGGCGATATCCAGCCCCTCTTACGGTTTCAATTAGCTCACCATGCCCAAGCTCTTCAAACTTGCGACGTAACTTGGCAATGTGCACATCAATCACGTTAGTACGAGGATCAAAATGGTAGTCCCATACTGCTTCAAATAGTAATGTGCGGCTAATGACTTGATTAGGATGCTCCATTAGATATTTAAGTAATTGGAATTCTTTGGGTTGAAGCATTAACTCGCTGTCATCAAGGGTAACTTTACGGGTTAATAACTCCATTTTTAGACTACCCACTTCAATATCAGTAGCAGCAGGTTCAACCACATTACGTTGAGCAAGTTTTTCCGCACGCACTAATAGCTCTGCAAACGCAAATGGCTTAGTCATGTAGTCATCACCACCGGCACGTAAACCTTTTACGCGTTCATCAACATGGCTCAAGGCCGATAGAATAAGTACCGGTGTCTTGTTGCCACTGGTACGCAGAGCTGATAATAATGTTAAGCCATCTAACTTAGGCAACATACGGTCGAGGATCAATAAATCATATTGATTATGTTTGGCTAACGTCAGACCTTCCTGGCCATCCGTCGCACTGTCGACTTGATATTTCTGAGCAGTAAATCCATCAGCTAAATACTTTAATGTAGTAGCATCATCTTCAACCAGTAAAATACGCATAGTCATAGAGTCTTTAATCCCATTTGAGCAGAGGTAGAGGACGTAGAGTTTCAATATCGAAAGCAATGGTACTTCTACTATCTTGATTGAGTAATTTTAATTCGAGATAACTAATTGATAGATCGTGGTCCAATTCTGCCTTTGTTAAATATCCTTGCTGATTTTCTATCGCAAGAGTCACTAATTCTGAAAACTTCATATGTTTAGCTTCGAGCATTTTAGCAGCATTAACTTGACCAGTATCATCACTTGCGTAGGCAGACGATTTTTCAGTTAATAATATACCGTCTAAGGCACGATATTCGTATTTATTGATTCGGTGGGTTTCTACGTTAACCATAGAAATTTTATATACCAGCAAGCCTTCCTCGACGTCAACATCAAAGTCACAAATTGTACCTTGATCTTGTTGCTCTAATTGCTCCATGACAGAAATGGGCTTTAAAAAGTTACCATTTATCAATAAGGAATGCATAGATGGGGTGGCCATCACGACACAAGGAAGAAAGCATATTGCTAGCAGCAACCGAACCATCACGAGCCTCTATATAATTGAAAATTCTATTACCTGCCCACTTTACCTAAGAGCAGCCAAAGTCCCAAGAAATCTAAGATTAATAATTGATCATAAATACCATTTTAAATGATGCTGAAGCGCCATTTTATGAAATAAAATCAGTATAAAAGATCGAATAGAGTGATCAAACTCGCGCCAATATTGGGCTGTGTTATCTTATTCGGCACTGATGCGTCTCACAAGCTAATCGGCGCAGCAAACTGAGCTAAAAAGTTATTTAAAATAAATTAACGATCCAAGTTAAGACAAAGGGCTGTTGAACATTGATGGCTAAATTGGGTTCGAGATAAACAGTTTCTAATACGGCATAAGTTGTGGCACTTAGCCATTCTAAGAAAATACCTTATAACTAAAGAGAAAATCGTTTAGCCGTCCCCTTCTGGCTGCATTCATCTTAAAAGATCAACTGTCTCTGATATTTAAAATATGAATTTGGTCTGACTTGAGCGCTATGGTCGTTTGCACTCCTGCCGCAATTGATAACTTTTGCACTAAATGAGTTGGTACATCAGCATTAATGATTGACCCTATGCCAACAACTGATGCGATCACCCGAGAGGATTCGCCCATTATCAATACAGATTCAATGAAGACCTCTAACTTATTTATGCTCTTGCACAGACGACCACTGCTAATGGCATTAAAGCGAATCCCTTGATTGGGAATAACCCAACGAATAGCTTGACCAATCTCTAATGTGGGGGCGCTATCACAGACGATGAGTTCATCACCCAGTGTAAACTGAGTGATGTTGCGTTCAATATCTTGTGACACAACTTGGCCATCAAAAATATTTCTCAAGCCCATCTGTCTCGCAACCGCCTCATCATTAGGATGAGATAACACCTCAAAGGGCTTGCCTTGTTGCAGCATCCTACCCTGACTAATTAATATCATTTTATCGGCCAGTAACAAGGCCTCGTGAATATCATGGGTTACCATAATTACCGGTATGGATAGTTGTTGCTTCAAACGCGCTAACTCTATGTATAAGCGCTCACGAGTTTCTTTATCTACCGCAGAAAAGGGCTCATCTAATAACAAAATAGCCGGCTCACGTGCCAACGCTCGCGCAAGCGCGACTCGTTGGCGCTGTCCACCCGATAATTGTGCGGGTAAACGATCAGGTAATCCATGCAAATTGACACGTTCCAACCAATCTAGTGCACGTTGCTTTCTTAAGGCTTTGGGCACATGATCAAGCCCAGAAATGACATTATCTAACGCCGATAAATGCGGAAACAAACCAAAATGCTGCGGCATATAACCAATATGTCGTTGCTGTGGTGTGAGTGAAATCGACTGTTGTGCATCAAACCACAACTGTTCACCACAATGAATCTGCCCCTGTTGCGGTAATGTCAAACCAGCAATCATTCTCAGTAGTGTTGTTTTACCACCACCCGATGGGCCAACAACCGCTAAGACCTCACCCGCTTGGCAACTAAAATGCGCTTTCAATGGAATAGGTAGTGTTTGTGAAATATCACAAGTAAGATCAGCGTGGCGAGGCATTATAATGCCCTCCTAAACGCCTCGACATACTGGTAGTGAGTGCTAATGCGCTTACCGCAAACAACAATAAAACTAAAGACATCATCCCTGCCGAATCAAAATCGAATGCCTGCACACTATCATAAATGGCTATTGAGATAGTTTTAGTTTCACCCGCAATGTTACCGCCCAGCATTAACACCACACCAAATTCACCCAGCACATGGGAGAAACACAGTACCAGGGCGGTTAATACACCAGGCCAAATCATGGGTAACTCAACTCGAAAAAAAATCCGTAATCGGCTCATACCGCAACAAGCCGCAGCGTCGCGAATATCAATAGGAATAGTTTCAAACGCACGTTGAATAGGCTGAACAGCAAAGGGAATATTAACAATAATAGAGGCTATGACTAACCCTGAGAAATGAAACACCAGTTGTTGACCTGTTAATTGTTCAACCCACTGGCCAATCATGCTCTGATTGCCTAAACCGACCAATAAGTAATAGCCAATAACAGTCGGGGGCAATACTAATGGTGCCATGATCAGAGCCTCAAGCAATGACTTGCCCTTAAACTGACGGTACGCTAACCATCGCCCAACCACTATGGCCAGCGGAATTAACACTACAACGGTAAAACAACTTAATCTTACCGACAGCCACAGCGCTTGCCAATCCATTAGTCCCCCTGCTTAACGACAGGCTTAGGTAAGTTAAATCCAAATTGCGTTAACACTTGCCGCGCCTCATTAGATTGCATGTATTGATAGAATCGCTCGGCCGTTTCAGATGCCTGTGGCATCAATGCCATCCGTTGATTAAGAGGTTGAAATAACACGTCTGGAATAATCACGTAGTTACCGCGCTTAGCAAACTCAGGTGTTAACACCAAGGATAACGGCACTATACCGCCTTGAGTGGAACCACTAATGGTAAATTGGGTCGCTTGTCCGGCATTCTCACCTAAGATCAGCATCGGCTGGAGTGCATCCCATAAACCTTTTGCTTTGAGAACTTCACGGGCACTCACTCCATAAGGTGCATGATCTGGATTGGCAATGGCGAAACGAGATAGCTTTCCATCATCGATTAACTGCCTTAAGCCCACAAGCTCAGGGTCTAAAATCAATGGCGAAGCCTTAGGAGCAGCAAGAGCTAAACGTCCGATGGCATAAACAATGCCCTCGTCTTGAGTAAAGCCCGCTTGATATAACTTATCAATATAACCTTCATCAGCACTGAGCATCATCTCAAATGGAGCGCCATGCTGAATTTGGGTGATAAAATTACCCGATGAACCATAACTAATCCGCAGTTCCAAGCCTGTTTGATGTTGAAAACGCATCGCGATTTCATCTACTGCAAACTTAATATTAGCCGCTGCAGCAATGGCCGGAGCCTCGCTGGCCAAGCTTGCGGAACTGAACCCAATCACACCCACCGTCGCCAGTAACGCCGCCATACCACTTGCGTTAATATACTTTACCAGCCGATAAAAAATTGGAGTAATGCTATTAATGAAAGGCATTGAGAGATTATCCTTACTGTATACGAGTAATACGGAACAATATTACTTTTTCCACATTTGAGCTGCTTGTTGATCGCTATCACGCGCTTCAACCCACTTACTGCCAGTATCGCCCGCTTCCAGTTTCCAAAAAGGGGCTTTGGTTTTTAAGAAGTCGATTAAAAACTCACATGCTGCAAAAGCGGCTTTACGATGGGCACTGGTGACACCGATAAAGACTATTTGCTCACCAAGCGTTAGCGTACCCACTCGATGAATAATGGTCACTTTGTTTAACGGCCACCGCTCACAAGCCTGCTGGCTAATCTGTAATAAAACCGACTCTGTCATTCCAGGATAATGCTCTAGGGTTAGATCGGTTACGGCGCAGCCATCATTAAAGTCACGAACTTTGCCAACAAAATTGACTACTGCACCATCCTGATTATCGCAAGCCAAGAGCGCATACTCATCGGCAACGCTAAAATCTTCAGCATGCACACGGACAATAATTTGATTGCTCTGTTTCATATTACCCTCCTGTGACCGGAGGGAAAAAGGCCACTTCATCACCGTCATTTACAGGCGAATCCCATTGGCTCATGGTTTGATTAATCGCCACCAGCAATTTGTCTGATGCCAACACTTTAGCCCACTTATCATCAGTGGCAGCAAGCGCAGCACGTAATGCTTCGGCGGTGTCTATATTGTCGGCACTGTGTTCGACTTTAGCGGTATCGAGTAATTCGCGAATTTGCGCAAAAAATAACACTTGGATCATAGTGGTCTCTCAATGCATTTATTCATAAAACATATTGGATGAACGTTAGCTCATATAAGGCAGCTTAAGCTTGAAAATGGCCAGATTTACCGCCGCGTTTTTCAAGCAAACGAACTTGAGAAATAATCATGTCTTTTTGTACAGCCTTACACATATCGTAAATAGTTAAGGCAGCGACAGAAGCAGCCGTTAGCGCTTCCATTTCTACACCGGTTTTACCCGATAGCTTACATAAACTAGTAATGCGCACACGATTGTGCTCAGGCTGAGCTTCAAGCTCAACTTCCACTTTAGTCAGCATTAACGGATGACATAAAGGTATTAAATCAGCAGTTTTTTTAGCCGCTTGAATACCGGCAATACGTGCGGTAGCAAACACATCACCTTTGTGATGGCTGCCATTCATAATCATCGCTAAGGTAGTGGGAGCCATATCAATAAAGGCTTCTGCGCGGGCTTCGCGCTCAGTGACGGCTTTTTCAGTGACATCAACCATATGGGCATTGCCATCGGCGTTAATATGGGTAAAACGATTGCTCATGCTACTGCCTTAATAAAAATTCAATGTCTATCGACTGAGCGTCACAAAAATGTCCGCATCAGTCGGTTTAGCTCAATAACAGCTTAACCACCAATAGAGGCAAGATGCTGAGTCACACCGGTAATACCTTGATGTAGATAATGGGTTTCTTTTTTCTGCGCTAATTGACCGTGTAACCGAGTAATTAACTCATCTTGCTGTGAAGTGTCTTGCAATAAATCGCGCAAATCTAGGCCATTTTCAGTAAATAAGCATAAATGTAATTTACCTTTGGCAGATACGCGCAAGCGATTGCAGCTGGCACAGAAGTTTTTAGCATAGGGCATAATTAGCCCGATACGACCTTGGTAGTCGGCATGACTAAAGTTCTGTGCAGGACCATCAACGCTCGGTAAATCGTATAACCAGCCTTGCTGCTCAAGTTGTTTTTTGATATCAACGCCAGCTAAATGATGCGCATTAAAGTAGTCGCGACCCAAGCCCGTTTCCATTAACTCAATAAAGCGTAAATCAATAGGTATATGTTTAATCCACTGTAAAAACCGTGGTAAATCTTTATCGTTTAAGCCTTTAAGTAATACGGCGTTGACTTTAACCCGCTCAAAACCCGCTTCCCAATGCAGCATCAATACCGCGCATAACAAGATCAAACTTATTTTCGCCGGTAATTTGATAAAACATTTTAGGATCTAAGCTATCAACGGAAACATTAATACGCCGTAAACCAGCTTCATACCATTCTTTAGCATTCTGCTGTAAACGATAACCATTGGTGGTCATTGCTACGGTATTAATATTGGGATTCGCCGCAACAATCCGCACAATATCAGTGAAATCTTTGCGCAGAGTGGGCTCACCACCAGTGATACGAACTTTTTGAGTGCCAACGGCGCCAAAGCCTGCAACAAGATTTTCAATCTCATTGAGGGTTAAAAAGCTCGGTTTGCCATCGGGTTTATACCCATCTGGCAAACAATAGGAACATTTGAAGTTACAAACGTCAGTGACTGACATTCGTAAATAGTGAAACCTTCGACCAAAACTATCTTGTAATTGGGACATGTTAACCTTTCCAAGTGTGGGAGGTGAATGCATTTCTTTACTCACCCCGGTGGCAAAATTACCACGGCTAACTGCCCATATCATTGACTTAGGACACAAAGCTCGGAGAACCGTCAGATCCAATTATAGGCCTAATTGCCTTTTAACAAATACCCCTTTAGTGAATATCTTAATGAAAAAGATTATATCGTTAACTATTTGTGACTCGTCTCACCCTGACAAGATTATGTTTGCTACTGTGACAAAAGTGAATTTTGCGGTAAGGTAACTAAAAAGATAAACGATCGTTTAGTTATCGTTGTAGAAAAACAATAAACCCGCGATGAACGGGAAACTTTGAAAGGTGACAACATGGAACGCGAGTCAATGGAGTTCGACGTAGTAATAGTCGGTGCTGGCCCTGCAGGTTTAGCAACAGCTTGTCGTTTAATGCAAATATCTAAAGATGCCGACAAGGAAATCACCGTTTGCGTGGTAAAAAGGCTCTGAGGTTGGCGCACATATTTTATCGGGAGCGGTATTTGAAGCGGATGTATTGGACGAATTATTTAATGATTGGCGTGAATCTGATATCCCGCTAACGACTAAAGTCACTCATGACGAAATTTATCTGCTTAACTCAGAGAATAAATCGCGCTTAATACCAAACAGCTTTGTGCCTAAAACCATGCACAACGATGGTAAATTACATTATTAGTGTCGGTAACTTAGCCCGTTGGTTAGCCAATAGAGCTGAAGCACTTGGCGTAGAAATTTTCCCCGGGTTTGCCGCCAGTGAATTACTGTTTAATGAAGACAATAGTGTCAAAGGTATTTTAATTGGTGACATGGGCGTTGGCGAAAATGGTCAACACAAAGACAGCTACATGCCAGGCATGGAATTACATGCTAAATACACCGTTTTTTCAGAAGGTTGTCGGGGTCACTTAGGTAAACAGCTGATCCAAAAATACCATTTAGACAATGGCAAAACACCGCAGCATTATGGCTTAGGGTTTAAAGAAATTTGGAAAATCCCTGCTGAACAACACCAACAAGGTAAAGTCGTTCACACCGGCGGTTGGCCTCTAGTGAATGGTTCATCTGGAGGGGGATTCCTATATCATATGGAAGATAACCAAGTTGCAGTGGGGTTAATTATTGATTTAAATTACCAAAACCCTCACCTCAGCCCATTTGATGAATTTCAACGTTATAAAACTCACCCAGTGATTGCCAAAACATTAACTGGCGGTGAGCGCTTAACTTATGGTGCACGTGCCATTGCTAAAGGTGGTTTAAATTCACTGCCTAAAATGAGCTTCCCTGGTGGGTTAATTATTGGCTGTAATGCAGGCACACTTAACTTTGCTAAAATTAAGGGCACCCATACCGCGATCAAGAGTGGGATCATCGCAGCCAAAGTGTTAGGCGAAGGCTTAATGGCTGGTATCGAAGGTGGTAAAGATCTCGATTGCTTCCAACAACGTTTTGAAGAAAGCTGGCTGCACGATGAACTGTATCAATCACGTAATTTTGGTCCTGCATTACATAAGTTTGGCACCATAGTCGGTGGCGCTTTTAATTACATCGACCAAAATTGGTTTGGTGGTAAATTTCCGCTGACCTTTAGGGATACCACCCCTGATTACGCAACTTTAGGCCTAGCCAGTGATTACAATAAGATTGATTATCCTAAACCTGACGGTAAATTAAGTTTCGATAAGCTGTCTTCAGTATATCTGTCGAATACTTATCACGAAGAAGATCAACTGTGCCATTTACACCTTAAAGACCAAAGTATTCCGATTTCGGTCAACTTAGTTAAATTTGATGAACCCGCGCAACGATACTGCCCTGCAGGCGTATATGAAGTGATTGAAGAAGCCGGCGACAAAAAATTTGTGATAAATGCTCAGAATTGTATTCATTGCAAAACATGTGACATCAAAGATCCGAGCCAAAATATTACCTGGGTCACTCCAGAAGGCGGCGGTGGGCCAAACTACCCAAATATGTAAGCTAACCAATAGTTAAAATATTAGCTCCGCCGAAAAACGCACTTAAATATAGGTGCGTTTTTTTTGTTTTATAGACTATTATTACTCACATAAAATCAGAACAACCTACGCAAAAAGACTATTTTGTTTACTTAATTAACTTAAGAGCAAAATAACTATCAATTTATTGGCATTGTGTCCGATATATCATAGATATACCCCAAGAGGCTGTTGTAGATGAGCACATTTAATACCCTTACCATTAAACAAAAAATATTGCTGACAGTGACAGTTGCTGTACTGCTATCAACAATATTAGTCGGATTACTGAGTCAACGCAGTGCGAAGCAAATCGTCGAGCAGCGTATGCTTAATTCAGAAATGCCAAGCATAGTCATGCAAATCCGCAATGACGTAGACCTGCAAATTAGCAGTTTAATGAATGCCGCGGAGCAACTAGCCAATAGCAGAATGTTGCTTGGCTGGCTCCAAAATGGTCGCCCAGCGGACCAAGAAAGCCTAGTCATCGCACAATTAAATGACCTAAAAAATCAGTACGGCTTAGCTCAAGCGTCTTACGCCGATCGCGAAACCGCAGCTTACTATACACAAGACGGCTTTTTACGGGTATTAACCCCTGAGCAAGACGGTTGGTTTTTTGATTACCGCGACAGTAAACAAGAGCGCATGCTCAATGTTTTTACCGAAGCCAATGGTGAAGTCAAACTGTTTATTAACTATCAACAGCCGAATGGTCGTGGGCTTGTCGGCTTAGCTAAATCACTAGATGATATGGTTAACCTATTAGATTCATTCAAAATTGAAGACACAGGATTTGTCTATTTAGTGGATGCTAAGGGCGACGTAAAACTATATCGAGATACCAATAAAGTAGGTAAGGCTAAGCTCAGCACTTTATACCCTAACGCCAATACTAACCAACTGTTAAATAAAAGTGATTTTAATTTAGTTAAAGCAGATGTTGATGGCCAACACATGTTGATTGCCAGTAGCTATATTGAATCGATGGATTGGTATTTAGTGGCTCAAGTGCCTGAAGCTGAAGTCTTTGCCCTACTACAAGAGTCCGCTTATCAGATCTTAATATGGACCATTCTTATTGCAGTGGTATTTATAGCCATCTCGATTGCGGTTGCAGGTTCCGTCAGCCGCCCTATTGCTCATATTGCCGAGTTATTTCGCAACATTGGCGAAGGCGAAGGCGATTTACGTCAAAGACTACCCGTTAATGGTGATGATGAAATCGCTCTGCTTGCTCGTGGTTTTAATAGTTTTATCAGTAAGATCCAAGATACGGTCCTGGAAGTTGCCAGCACAAGCCAACAACTAGGTTTATCTGCTGTTGATGTATCAAATCAGTCACACCAGACGTTAGATGACAGCCAATTACAAAAAGACCGTACGATTATGGTGGTCACCGCAATTAACGAAATGGGCGCTACGGTTAATGAAATTGCAACTAACGCAGCTCAAGCCGCAGTCACGGCCCGCGATGCAGATGCGGAATCAATTGAAGGTCAGAAAGTCGTAACACGGGCACGTGAAACCATTAATCAACTATCTAAAGACGTCGAACAAGTCGGTGACGTGATTGAATCATTAGCGACGCACACTAAATCGATTGGCAGTATTTTAGATGTTATTCGTGCAATTTCAGAGCAAACTAACTTATTGGCACTGAACGCGGCAATTGAAGCGGCTCGAGCCGGTGAAGCTGGACGAGGCTTTGCTGTTGTTGCAGACGAAGTCCGTAACTTAGCTTCTCGTACGGCAGCTTCGACTAACGAAGTACAAACTATGATTGATAAACTTCAATCAGAAACGACGCGAGCAGTCAGTGCTATGGAACAATCGCGCAGCCGCTCGCATGAGGGTGTTACAGCTGTTGATGAAGCGAGCCAGTCATTAAGCGGTATTAGTGAACGAATTGCACTGATTAGCGATATGAACATACAAGTTGCAGCCGCGACGGAAGAGCAATCAACTGTGGTTGAAGACATTAATCGTAATGTGACTGAAATCAACGATATTACTCAACGTACCGCAGAAACAGCTCATGCCGCTGCACATGCAAGTGAATCATTGAACCAATTAGCCACTCGACTAGATACCCTAGTTGCTCGTTTTAAAGTGTAAATGCGATAAATCGTTTTAACAAAACGCCACTCATTTGAGTGGCGTTTTTTATGCTCATGGCTGTTGCCGATCACGATATATTTATCATGCTAGTTATTTCAGAAACCGAATAGTCAGTGGATACTGATAAGCTTTGCCATCGCTGGCTTTCACCATTGCGATAATGGTACAAACAATGTCGAGTAATGCTAACGCTGCCAGTAGTAATACGCCCACACCAATAAAAATCAATATCCCAGACACTAAGGCATAAATCATTAAACTTAGTTTGAAATTAATGCAATTCTTTCCGCATTGGTTTACAAACTCAAACTCGTCTCGCTTCATTAACCAGATAATTAACGGCCCAAGAACACTGCCCAGAGGGAAAATATAACCGACAAAACTAGCGGCATGTACTAATAATCCCATATTTTTAGCGTCTTTGGATAATGTGTCTGTTAGTTCGGTCATGTGATATTCCTTATCAAGATTTCTTATAATATTATGGTTAACTAACTGGCATTGCCATACAAGCGCATCGCCCAATCTTCTATACTTTGTTGATCAAGTCGGCGCTGTAATGAGTTAACCCAAGTTTGCGCTAAACCTTCACATTCAAGCAGTATCTGATATTGCGCAGCATCAAATTCTGCTAAAAAATATATCTGCATCGCTTTAGCGACACTGATATCCGTTTTTCTTTCTAACAAAACAATACTGTCATTCGGATTAATATCGCCTTCCGATAGCACTCGGTAAAACCAGCCACACATGCGACTTTCTTGCATTGCTAAAGCAAATTTAGGGTGACCAAATTGCAAGTTGAGTTTAAAACAAGGTGATCGCGGCTGGGTAACTTGTAATGTCACATCACCAATTTGGACTATATCACCAATATAAACTTGCGCCTCATTAAGGCCGACAGTACTGATGTTCTCACCCATTGAAGGTGCATCAAAAAAGGTTGACATTAAATCCCAGCGGCGGTACTGACCATAATGCTCTCGCGGGAAATGATGCAGCACTCTATCTAGCCCGCCATGATGCTTAGGATCAGCCTCGCTATTACCGATAACTCGATCAAATTGCACGGTCAACTGCTTAGCGATATGTTTTTGGTTAATGCAACTGGCAACACCATTATGCATTTGCACTTGATCACCTAAATATAACCCAGAAATACCTTTCACCCATAGCTTACTCATCCAGCGGGTCCTTGCTTAACATGATTACAGAGTGCCAATATACCCAATTTTCAGACAAAAAAAAGCCTTACTGGGGAAGAGTAAGGCCATAAATATAATGGGAGATAATACTTAAAAACATAGTGAAAAATGATCTTAACCATCCGACACTATAAAAGTTGTTTAGACGGGCTTATCATAAGCGCTAACAATGACACTAAAATGACAATCGAAGACTATTTTAGTCATGTGCATAGACATGTATTCATCCTCAAAGTTAATCATTACTCATAGCCGTTAACTTAAGTACTGTTTTAAGGCCTCGCCAGGAATTGAGCTTTGGGTGGCAACGGCAAATGATGCCCACAAAGCGCCTTCATGCATCGCATCGATAATTGACATCTGCTGACATAAACCATGAATAACCCCAGCAGCATAAGCATCGCCGGCCCCAGTGGTGTCAATAACGTCAGCAATAACCGCGGGCACATGTTGTTCATCGTCGGCACTGTACACCATAGCCCCCTGGTCACCATCGGTGACAATAAAGTACTCCAATGCATCACCCGCAATCGCGTAAGCAAATAGCCATGGGTCTTGATTACAGCGCCCTTGCATGTCGGTAATCGACGCGATGAGTACATGACAAGGACGGTTACGTTCATCTTTCGCCAGTTGAGATATCACTTTGCAGTTAGGATTGGATGCAATAGCATTTGCCGCCCAAACACCAGCACCTTTTGCCGAAGAGTTAATATAAAAGGCATCCCAATGATGCCATTTAGGCGGCACTGGCAGTTCAAAAATAGGTCGCTGAGGGCGAATAATGGTGCGTTCACCATCCGGGGTCATCACCAATAGCATCTCACACGTATTGCCACTAAAACGATGCACTAAGCGACAATCAAGCCCTAAAGTGCTGGCCTTAGCTAAAATCCAATCGCCAATATCATCACTGCCAACCTCACTCACCAATGACACATTGTGCTGGGCCCATACTAAACCTAGGCCAGTGTTCGCGCCGCCACCGCCTAAACGTAACCCACCGTCTTGATAATGAAATCGACCACCGGTTTGTAAGGGTTTATCAAGCATTAGAATGCGATCACAATTAATATTGGCAAGCAAAAGAATATTAGCCATGCAACTCACCTAAAAAAGTGTAGTTAAAAAGAACCTTGAGTATAACAAAAAGGCCGTGATTAACACGGCCTTTGGTGGCTGAGCACAGGATCACATATCCGCTTCAGCAAGTGGTTGACGTAATTGGGCGCGCACATTGTCCATACCCGAGTAAAACTCCTTCATCATCAATAATCCGAGCATTTTGCCATTGTCGGTCACAATCAGTTTGTCAGGATTAATAGGATCATTTTTCAGTGCCCCCATCGCTTTCATTGATGCCATTTCTTTAAACAAGGCGGTATCTAAATTAACGTTAAAAGTATCGCGAAAATATTGACGCGATAAACGCCCAGAAAACATCCCCAGTAAAAAACGATACTGCATGACTTCTTTTAGCTGATATTTTTTCTGTTGCTCAACAGCCATTCGACCTTCAGCAATACGTTGTTGATATTTTTTTAGCGAAAAAGTATTTACATATAAGGTGTCATTTAAAAAACTAAATGAGCCTGAACCGACACCAAGATATTCATCATAGTCGATCACATACTCATCAAAACCTTCATCATTGGTTTTACCAAACGCCCATGCAGACAATTGAGTATATTGCCCAGTTAAGCGATTTAAAATTTGGCGGTACTGATTAACCATTTCACCATGAGGTGCTGCCAGATCTGCTTTGACACTTTTACGCGTTTGATGGGTGATCATCAATGGATAAGTGGTAATTTGGCGCGGATCGAGTTTAGACGCCATTTCAAGGTCAGACCGAATAATCTCTTCTGTTTGCCCACGAAAGCCAAAAATCAAATCAACGTTAATGATCGGAAATAGCTCTTTAGCTGCCATAATGCGGTCAAAGGTTTGCTGGCCTGAACCAAACTTATCTAATCGATCAGTCATTTTTAAAATGCCGTCGTCAAAGCTTTGTACCCCAATCGACATTCTGTCGACCAAACCTTTTAACTGCTTAAACTCAGGGCTGGCTAAATGTTGTGGATCCGACTCACAAGAGACTTCTTTAATGCCAGGAAAGAGATTTTTTGCGTGTTCAATTGTGCGGGCTAATTCATCTTCAAGTACGGTAGTCGTTCCGCCACCAATGTACATAGATTCAAACTCATAGCCTAAATCTTTGGCCATTTGCATTTCTTTGCGCAGCGCCACAAAATATTCGCGCGCTTTGTCTTCACGGAATAAAAATCGGTGAAAAGTACAAAATGAACACAAGGTATGGCAAAACGGAATGTGTGCGTACAACATGTATTTTTTGCCTTCAACGGGCTTAGGCATGCGGTCTGTTGAGATGGTGTCGAGACGCAAATTCTTATCAACATAATATTGCATCACCCGCTCCATAGAACTGATCATCCAATTGGGTACCGTAATATTTGACTGATAAGGTTTAATCAGCTCATGACTGGCTGATTGAATAATTGGAGACATAAAAAATCCTAACTGAATGAGTCACTGAGAGCAAAAACCATTGATAAAAAGCGCTAAATAAAAGACGCACTGTAGATGCAGGAAATCAAAATAACACTTTATAAATTGCTAAAATGCGAACTCGCCAACAAATACATAAACTAACACGCTTATCCTTACCCATTTGTTAAGCAGATCATGTTTTAGACACTGCTGTTAGATCGCCAATGAAACAGTTTATGCCGCAACCAAAACAAACAGATAAAATAAAGGCTAGATCGCGCAATATCGAATAATTGGTTAGGAATAAAATAGAATCTGGATACTCTTAGTCTTAGTGCAGCATTTAGGGAAATAATAGCGATTAAGCTGCAACCAATTTAAATGAAATCATAAATAATGTTGGCTGATTAGGATAGACCTTCTGAATAAGCAGCTTTAACTCTGCTAATGGCAAGCTTTCTTGGGCGGCATGAAACTCATTAATGTCAGCAAATGCTAATGGCTCAACCGCCAAAATCATAATGTCACACACTTTAATATGGTTTTCGAGGGTGAACACCTCAACTTGGCTACCAGGTTGGTAATGGCTCTCGCTTATATCGCGGATAGTAATGGTTTTTAGTCCAGATGCGACTAACGGCGTTAAAAATTCAAAAAAGGTAATTTGCGTTGGTGCAGCTGACATAAGGAAACCTTAACAGAAAACATAAGATGGGTTTATAGCACCTTATCGATATAAAATATTATAACCTAGCGCACTCGCCCGGGCTTTGATCAAAGTAGCGTTTAAACTCACGACTAAACTGGGCAGTACTTTCATAACCCACTTGTGTCGATACCTCTTTGACCTTGAGTTTTTGCAGTTGCAGTAATGCTTTGGCCTTATTCAGGCGAATTTTCTTCAAGTATTGTATCGGTGAAGATGCGGTGACTTCTTTAAAGCAACGATGAAATGCAGACGGGCTCATATTAACTAGGCTGGCTAATGTGTCGACTTCGACCGACTCACCATAATGCTTATGAATATAACTGAGGGCTTTTTCAACCCTAGATAAACGTGTGTGGCTTAAGGATAATGCATACAATGGCGCTGCGTTAGGTGAGTCTAACAAACGATATAACAACTCAAGCACTAACGCCTCACCCATCACTTTAGCCTCAAGCGGTGATTGCAATGCTTGCAATAGTCTAATCACGCTACAATCCATGTCTTCAGTGTTGTCTGCAACAAAAAAACCACTCTGACGCGATTCATTTAAATCTTTGGGAATTTGATTATGCTCGTCCATCAGCCGAATAATATAATTAAGCTGTACTAAGTCGATATCAACCATCAACACTAATACCGGTTCTTCAATACTGGCGAAGGTTTCACACTCTACCGGCAATGGTACCGTCATCACTAACGAACGCTGGCGATCGTAATCGAAGCTTTGATTGTCTAAGTAAACCCGCTTTTTACCTTGGCCAACAATGAGTACACCTTGCGAGTAGCACATTGGTCCGCGCGCGCCATACTGCGAGCTACGAAATACATTAACACCCGCTAAATGAGTATGATTAACGCCTTCTTTAGGCGCAAGCGGCGCCATTAATCTTGCTATCTCACTCATACCCTTCCCCTCAGAATAAATTATGGTGCTGATACTAGCAAAAAAGCAGAAAAAGGTATTTAATTTATCTAAAAATCATCATATTAATACAATAAAGATAGGAATAGGCATGAACACGATAGTTCTGTGTATGTTTATTTTGACTCAAAGGGCTATCATAGCCAGATGATTTATCGTTGCTGTTGTGTATAAAAAAACTATATACACAAGAAGCCAACTCTTTGTTTCAGCGCAAAACCAAAAGGCGTCTATTATGCTTAATTTTGATTATCGTAACCCTACACATGTTGTTTTCGGTAAAGACCGTATCGTAGAGTTAGACAAGCTTGTTCCAGCCAATGCAAGAGTATTAATCACTTATGGCGGTGGCAGCGTTCAGCGTTTTGGCACATTAGATAAAGTTAAAGCTGCATTAGGTGACCGCGTAGTATTTGAGTTCGGCGGCATTGAAGCGAACCCTAAGTACGACACACTCATTAAAGCGGTTGAAGTTGCTCGTAAAGAAAACATCGACTTCTTACTCGCTGTTGGTGGTGGCTCAGTGATGGACGGTACTAAGTTTATCGCTTTAGCGACTCAGTTTGATGGCGACACGGCAAGCTTATTACATCACGGCTTTACACCAGTACCCGTGGCTAACGACAAGGTTATTCCACTGGGAGTTATTGCAACGCTTCCTGCAACGGGTTCTGAAATGAACGCCTTTGCAGTAGTCAGCTATAAAGGTGGTAAATTCCCGGTAAATCATCCATGCGTTTACCCAACGTTTGCCATGCTTGATCCAGAATTGACTTTTAGCTTACCAAAAATCCAAGTGGCAAATGGTGTAGTCGATGCCTTTGTACACGTACTTGAGCAATATGCGACCTATCCTGTTGATGCCCGTGTACAAGACCGCATGGCTGAAGGTATTTTACGTACCCTAATCGAAGTTGGTCCTATTACGGTTGAAGAACCAACCAATTATGATGCTCGTGCTAACTTAATGTGGAGTGCAACATCGGCCTTAAACGGCATGATCGGCACTGGCGTTCCTTTAGATTGGTCGACGCACATGATTGGCCATGAATTAACTGCATTATTCCATATTGACCATGCGCAAACCTTAGCCGTTGTGTTGCCATCATTATGGCGCGTATTGAAAGAGCAAAAACACGCTAAATTAGTGCAATACGCTGCACGCGTTTGGGATATTACTGAAGGTGATGAAGGCAGCCGTGTAGATCAAGCGATTGATAAAACAGAGGCGTTCTTCAAGCAAGTAGGGTTACCGACACGCTTGCGCGATCATGGTGTCACTCAAGATCAGCTTGGCCTAGTGATAGATGCTTTAGAAGCACACGGTATGACGGCATTATCTGAAAGCGGCAAAGTAGATTTAGCTACCAGTCGCAAGATTTTAGACATGGCGTGGTAATAGTACTGATAACCCAAACGATAAGCTCATTGATCGTTTGGGCTTGAGTTACCACTGATACAAAAAAGGGCTTAACAATGACTATCATTGTTAAGCCCTTTATATTGCCTCGAAACGGACGACGAATGCGCACAATAAGTTGCTAATCAATACCGTTACTTAACAGACTAGGACTCAATAGCTCATGCCTACTTATTAGTTAACGCGCTAATGCGGAGTCACATTTGAGAATAAGTTCATCACAACGACACCGACTAAAATGAACGCCATCCCCACCAGTGCACCTAAATCTAATTTTTGCCCATACATCACCCAAGCAATAAGTGTAATTAATACGATACCCAGTCCAGCCCAAGTAGCGTAAGCAACACCAACAGGAATACTTTTTAGTGCGAGAGATAAAAAAATAAAAAGATAATACGTAGCCGACAACAACTACGATTGAAGGCGCTAATTTTGAAAATCCATCACTGGCTTTTAGCGCTGAAGTGGCTACCACTTCAGTTAAAATGGCCACACTTAAAAATATCCAACTTTTCATGTTTTACATTCTATAAAGACAAAACAGCCGGGAAGTATAAAGCCTAAATAATAAAAAAACAGTCTAGTCTTTTATCTCCTCTTCTGCGCCACAGTAGATTTAACAACCACATAATACGTGGCTAATATCGCCATTTATTAATCGATAACATTACGGTTCTAAGCAGAAAACATTAAGCTGCTATCTTGATCATTGTGCCTGTGACCTATCGGCGATAAAAACGATGAGCGACAAGATGTGAAAAATATGGCTGGCGACACCTAGAATCCATAGCTGGAATCAATGAGCGAAAAATTATAATTCAGCGATAAAGTTAACCCTAAACATACAGCCAGCATAAGCTAGCCATTGTGGCTCGTAGCACCTTTAACGACAAGCCAAAGCATAAATATCAATGTATTAAGCAAACAAAAACTATAAACAAAGCTACACGCCCATCTCAATGGCTTTTTTAGGCGTAAAACTACTGCCGATAGAAGCGATAATCACTAAACCGATTGCGGCCCACTGGAGCAAGGTCAATTGCTCACTTAAAATAATAAAACCCGCCAATGCGGCAATTGCAGGCTCTAAACTCATCAACACACTAAAAGCTTGTGTCGGCATATTTCTCAAGGCCACCATTTCCAAAGAATAAGGCAAAGCACTGGATAACACCCCGACTAATAATCCAAGCGGTAACACTTCCCAACTCAGTAATGCCATGCCTTGGCTAACTGCGCCAATAGGTACCAGAAAGACTGCAGCAACAGTCATGCCTAAGGCAACTGTGATGCCACCTGATGCTTGCTTGCCTGTGCGAGTTCCAAACAAAATATAACCAGCCCAACATGCTCCGGCGCCTAATGCCATTAATGCACCAGTGAGATCAAGCCCTTGTGCGCTAGATAAATCAGGCATTAACAGCAAAATCCCCGCAATGGCACAAGCAACCCAAAATAGATCGCTTTTACGCTTAGAGCCAAATAAAGCGACCGCTAAAGGGCCGGTGAACTCCAGCGCAACAGCTATCCCCAGAGGAATGCGATCAATGGCTAAGTAAAACAGGATATTCATCCCACCTAAACATAGGCCATAAATAATAATACTCTGCCAATCTCGGCCTTGTGGTAATGCTCTCCATGGGCGAAACACCAACCAAAGTACGGTAGCAGCAAAGCCTAAACGCAAAGCGGTGGTGCCTTCTGGCCCAACCAAAGGGAAAAGTTGCTTGGCTAAAGAAGCGCCGGATTGAATGGTCACCATAGCCAGTAACACACTACCGACAGCGGTCAGAAGTACACGATTGATTTGCATTTAGAGGATATCCAAAAATAAAAAACGAAGTGCTGGGCCGGCATTCTACCTGAGACAGATAAAACCCTGCAGCAATAATTAGCGTCTGTCACACAAGTTATATCATTCAGATACCGAAAAGATAGCAACAGAGGTTGATGATATGTGAGGCCGTCGACCGGCTAAGCAAAAATTCACAGAGTTAATTATCTTCTCGACATAAAGACTGGCACAACGATGGTTAAATGTAGATAAGTTAACTGAGCATCATCCTTTTTGTTGACTCCCTTTGTCGTCTGGAGATTGTCCAATGTTACCTAACGATAGTATTGATTATGCGGTTAACATTAACCCCAGCATACCAAGGCAAAACCCTAATACAGCTCCCATTGGCGGTGCCCAACGTTGTTCTAGTTTTACCTGAGGAGCTAAATCTTGAAATATTGAATAGAGAATACCGCCAGAGGCAAACAGCATGACTGCGGCAATCACTTTTGGCGACTCTGAAAGCCATAAATAGCCAGACATGGCTGCTATGGGGCCCAGCAATGCCATAAAACAAAACATAAGAATAATTTTATGGGGCCGAAAAGCGGAAGAGCCATTTAACTCACGATAAGCACTAAATCCTTCTGGCACATTTTGGAGCGCGATTAACCCTGCAAGTAAAAATGCATTACTGCTGCCCGTTGCAAATGCGGCTCCCAGAGCAATGGACTCAGGAATAAAGTCAGCCAGCATTGCAGCAAGCTGGCTAGCAGGCGTCGCTATTTTTTGCAGGTAAATATCAAGGGCCATAAAGCTCAGCCCACCGACCATAAACCAGATACAAGCAGATAATGGCTTAAGATGCGCTATACCCTCTGGTACTAAAACCAAAGCAACGGCAGACAATAGTGCCCCACCGCCAAAAGCCATGACACTGTGCCTAAACTCCTGCTCAAGCCACTCACTGCTGACGTTCTCAAAACGGGCAATTAAGGCCCCTAATGGCATAGCCAAACCAGCAAGCAATGTGGTTGCTAAAACCGTTAGCAGCAAAGACATGATTAAATCCTTAAAAGAGTATTACGCTGCTGTAACCTGCATAACAGGACTAAGCTATGTGAGACGATATGGGGGCAGCCAACATCGTCATCATTTAAGACAGGTGCTGACTCATTATAAATCAAGCGCCTGATGAAATGGCTCCAATAAATCATATAAAAACAACCATGTCAGCCATGTTGAGAATAGACAACATTACCTGTTTCAATATGAAATTTACATTTCTTCTCTAACTTGGCCATAAGCTAACATGGCGAACAGCCCTGTACCGCCAATAATATTGCCCAGTAACATGGGACCGATATGGTGTGATAGCGCAGTGAACATATTCATCTCCCCATTGACAACAAGGCTAAATATTTCATTGGAGCCAGCAATAACATGAGTAAAGCCTCCAGCTGCAATTAACCATGTAAACATAATAATAACCAGCACTTCAGACCCTTTTGCCGAGGGCAACATCCACACCAGTACGGCTATAAAAAAGCCCGCCGGAATGCCGCGCATCAGTGTCTCTGCCGGCGTTAACTCGGCGACATGGCGTGATATCTGGAGAACCGCGCTAAGGATCTCTTCTGTTAAAACGCTACCGTGAACGAAAATAGCCGCGGTAAACAAAGTGCCAACGAAATTAGCGGCCAATACCACAGCCCACAAGCGAGCAGTGCACACCAGACGACGCTGTGTTGTGCTGGCTAGCAGCGGCAGTACAACTGTGATGGTGTTTTCAGTAAACAGCTGCAGTCTTGCTAAAATGACGAGTACAAAACCAAAAGTGTATCCAAGGCTTTCAATAAGCGACAAATAAGGGTGATCGGAGCCTAGATTACTTCGGATGATACCTTCAGCCAACACCGATGATGAAATACCGATACCAGCCGCGATACCAGACCACCACAAAGAGAGTAGCGGCCGCTGCAGTTCCTCCTGACCTTCACGCAGAATAATAGAATAGACGGTGAGTGATGAAAGACTGCCATGCTCATCCACAGCTTCACGCTCTGAACCTGTCAACGCTATCTCTACTTTTGTTGACTGCTTCTGCCGCTCTTCACGTTTAACAGCCTTGTTGTTTGGCTGTAGATCGTCGGTTGTTGACGACTTAGTATTATCGGCCTGTTCAGGTACAGGTTGTGTCATATTGCTATCCTTCTCTGACTAAAATCCAGCTTGATGTTATAGCTAAGTGCATAAAGAATAGATGCTTTATGTCATCTATTCAACAAACACAGCGAGCAGTATAATGGTCTGGCTAGGGTATTACGGGTCGATAATGTACCTGCGAGCTTGTGTTTACAGAACCGCTATTGAATATAAGAGATGAATTAAGCCAGTCCAAACCGAACGGTTTGCATCACTGATATCAAACGAGTAATTGATTTAGCACACAAAGCCAATTGACGTATCAGCGCAACAAAACTGGCGTATGAAATACGCTTGTTATCAAAATGAATTGCGCATGTGAAGTTATCTATTGCCTTTTTGAGCTAACGATTCATAGGCGATTTTTACACTTTCATGTCCGTATACTCGCTCTAACTTTCGTACAATAAAATGCCCTCTGGCCATGTCTTGAAAATGATCAATAAACAAAGTATTGATGACAGCGCCACCAGCTGCGCCGATAGCGGGTACAGCTTGAGCTGCAGCTTTTTGCGTCACTTGAACGCCAAACTTTTCAGCGATTTTAGTAATTAACTTAACTAGAATAGGCGCGGCCTCATCGGTAAGCCCTTTTTTAAGCATAAATTCAGTGGCTTCAGACACAGATTTAGCTAGCGTAGCGCGTATGGCAAAGTATCCTGATTCACTACTATCATCCAAATCGCTTGCGCCTCCTAATGCAAAGACCTCTAAACAAGCCATCTTGGTTTCCAGCGTAGTAATCAACTCGCCTTCACTTCGAGCAATATCAGCGATAGAGCGCAACATTATTGCTGTCGAAATAGGAAGCTCAACGGCAATTGCAGCTAAGCCAAAAAAACCACCCATACCACCACTCACCGCAACGCCTAATTTATGCCAAACATTAGACGACTGTTCTCCGGGAATATCTTTCATTGTAAATATCGCCGCATCAGACGCTTTAAGTAGCGATTTTTCTGTGACTTTGGCAATATTTTTATTCCAGTTTTCAGGTAGTAACGCTAAACCTTTTTCAATAGGAGTACCTATAAAGCTAGTTATTTTTACCGCTAGACCAGGGTTTTCTAATAGCGATTTCGCAACCAAAAGCTCTTTTCTGTGTGATTCTGAAATATTCACGTAAATTCCTTAGTAGTGAGACAAGGCACCTGAGCAGTTCTATAATAAACCTAAATCACTAAAACTAATTTGACGTAAAATAGCGTCGGTTGCAAATCAACTTAAAGCTCTTATTCAACAATAAGCCTACAGTTTCCTATTACCAAATCCAACATCATCGCTTGCGACAATCATTATCTGTCAGGTTTTCCAGATAATTGCTGCCGCAAAATTTATTCATTAGTGCAATAAAATCGAGCGATATAAAATATGCAGATAGGCTTAATCTCAAGCTGAACTGGGATTGTTGATTTGGAGTTTCGGGTGGTTAATCCATAGGTAACTTAGGATGACTCTTCGACTGGGGGTAAATAATCACGACCGTCTTTAGCTAAATTACTCACACCAACTGTGAGGTCATTTAGTGCACTACCATAGTTATCACGACAGTGAATACAAGGACTCATTGTATTCACAAAGCGGCCTTTTTTAGTATATTTTCTCAAATAGGCATGAGAAATAGTTACATTACTTCGATGTAGCACAATCGCATCACCCAATTTTTGCCTCAAATCACTTACAGCTGCATCTTCAGCGCACATGCTGTCATTAGCACGGCCCCAACCGATAACTTCCTTGTCGGGATCGCGATGTAAATATTTAGCCGCAACCCAAGGCCCACCATGGTAACCGGTCAGCCTACCATCAGGATAGTTAGAGGGTCTATTGGCCAACTCATAGGCCATAAGTTCAAGTTTATCGATTGGCGCCCTATCGCAAAGCGTGTCATGAAAAGCCGGACGAGTAGTGGTGACAAAATAATTATGATTGTGGCTTATTTTTAAATCTTGGCAATGATGTGAATCTTCAACTTTATTGATCTTGTCTATCTCAGCGACAGCATCACTGCAGGTAACTATTTTATCACCGATGCTCAGTTCTTCAGCCTTTACCCATACCTCAGTAAGAAGGTAAAAATGATGATCTTCTACAACCAGCATCGAGGTTTTTAGGTCACCAATAGAATAGTTAATCTCTAGCATAACGGCAGTAATATTTCCAAATAGTGGTTAAATCGGCATAAATAAGTATTCTTAACGACTTAGAGAATACTCACTGAACCATTTGTCATTGGTTATTGGTTATTATGGTTTAAGATACTTTTGACAGATAGATGATGCATCCAAACTTGAATTAAACAAAAAGTCTTTACCCATAATCGAAGTCATTTGTGATTCGACTACCAGCGGGTTACTAATTTTAAATAATTTGCGTTTGTTAAGCTGACTTCGCATTAAGTACTCGCAATGCCATTGATAGAAAAGTTTATCAAACTTGCCATTTTCAATCATTCTCAGTAAACCAACCTTGATTCTATTCGCTAACCTAGGCTTTGTAGGTGATACATAATAATAAGTCGCCAGAGGGATATTAAGCACAATATGTTCATCTACGATTAATTCAGGATAACGCTTTTGAAATAACTCAACCTCTTGATAAGCCTCATTCACTCCACGCCCAAATGTGATAAAACGTCCTTTTGAAAGCATATTGAATAAACTATCGTACTGCGCGCTCTCCACCACATCGAATCCTGCTTGTTTCATAGCAACCCTGGTAGACCACTGACTACCTGAACCGGTTTGCAGCCTCATCAATTGCTCTAGTGAATCAATATTGGCCAACAAGTTTTTATTTTCATTTTTAATAATAAAAACTCTAAACCCTTGAATGCCTTTGCGGATGGGGATAGGGATAGGAATGAGCTTTGTATTCCACTCTTCATTTGATGCTTCGGCCATAACATTAATCGTTTGGCCATCCTGTAATGATTTAAATATCCGATTTCGACTCATCACCAGATTCGTCACTTCAATAGAAGCATCCCCAAAATCGGCATTGGTCTCTTGAATAATTAAATCTAACAGCTCATAAGTATATTGATAGCGTCGATCACTTTCTGAGTCGGAGTGATTTATAACGAACTTGTCCGCTGCACAAGCATAAGGGAGATAAACTAGGTTACATAGACTTAGGAAAAGTAAATACACACACAAACGCAGTAAATTAAAATCCATATTAACTCTCTCGTTTTTAAAGCCAGTCCTATTTATTTCATGCAAATACTACGGTTAGACAATAGTGAATGTTAGCTTAATTACTCAACAATAGCAGGTGTAACGAAAACTTTTTAATTTTATGACGTTATGGGCGTTAAAGTTTGCAGCGTCTTCCAGGCGGCATGGTATTTCGCCATCCGCTCAAGATCTTTTGCATCAATAACCTTTAAACGTAAAATATTGATATTATCCTCAATATCAGCGATTTTAACTTTGACCGCCAATGGATTAGCGCTAACGCGATTGATAAATTGATGGTAACTTTCATCACCGCTCTTAGATAACAATTGCACTGCGTTTACTACATCTAATGGGATACCTTCTTCCAGGAGATACTCAGCAGTATAATCAGAATCTTCTATAACATCGTGAAGCAAGGCAACAGCCATTTCGTATTCCGTATCCATTTTGGCCATGACCCTAAGTGGATGAAGAATATATGCTTTCCCTGCCTTATCTTGTTTCCCCGAATAAGCTTGTAAAGCGATTGCTAATGATTTCTCGATGATGTTCATAATTTCTCTTTAGGGTTAATCATTTATCCTTAGAAGCACCAGATAATATCTGTTTATCTTTGGTAGCAAATCAACAGTAAATAACGTTCTTTATTTGATAATATTAACGTTGCACAACCAGCCACTAATGCCGTACGACCGTCACTTTAAATAATAGTCCAAGCCATTACTTAGTGGTTATATTTCGATGGTTCAAATCGATAATGCCTAGCCATGTCATAATCAAAAATCAATTTTAGGCGCAAAACCAATATAATGAACAATCATAGGATTACCGGTTGTAGCGTCAACCTGAGCGATAACCATATCAATATGGGGTAAATTCTCTGGCAATATCCAAGTAACAACATCACTAACAGCATAAGCTGAGTCATGAGTCCTAATGGTTAACGATTTACCATGCCTTTTAAAGAACGTCTGCAAATGAGCAGCACGTCGCTGGTGTATATTTCTATCTGTAGAATTCAGACCCCAAAGTCTTTGAGAAGGATAAAGAGAAAAGTGTACGCCTATCTTGGTGCACTAGTTGTTGCAAATCAGTACCAATTCCTTGGTAGACTCGAATAATCATATTTGTGCATACACAGATATTTTAGCTACATCACCATTGAGATAATGGTATTGAGATATAATAACCGTCATACAAAATCTGCTGGGGTGTTCTATTAAGCAAACTCGAGACAATATCGTGATGAAAGTCTACTGCATGAATTACTGGACTAAAAAATAACACGCAAAACAGTACTGACTGTCCCACTAACCATCCTTAGAATATAACATTCACCAGCTAAATCCTGAAAACCTATGCTACTAAGCCAGACCAAACATATTTACACTCACGTATACAGCAAGCTTTGTACCCGCTAACGGATCACTTCGATTTTAACGTCAAGAAGACCTGTAGATACATTGCCTATACTGCTAAAAGCCGACTTAGAAAGATCAATGATGCGTCCTTTAACAAACGGACCACGATCATTGATTTTGACGGTAACACTTTTACCATTATTAATATTGGTGACTTTTACATTTGAACCGAATGGTAAATCTTTATGGGCTGCTGTTTTTTGATTGTGGCGATAGAGATCCCCGCTAGCCGTTTTCTTATTTTGGTATCTATCTGCATAATGTGAGGCTTGGCCAGACTCAGTAAAACCGATCCAATTGCCACCAACATCAGCCGGCATCGAAGAACAGCCTGCCAACATAATGGAAAACGTTAAAAACTGAAATTTTCGTGAAATAGCGACCATGGTTTGTCTTTTTAGTGTGTTCACATAACGAGCCGGCTAAATTACTCGTTTTCTTGTAATTTAATAATGTCAGAAACACTAACTGACTTTGA
Organism: Shewanella vesiculosa; assembly: GCF_021560015.1. Taxonomy (NCBI): domain Bacteria; kingdom Pseudomonadati; phylum Pseudomonadota; class Gammaproteobacteria; order Alteromonadales; family Shewanellaceae; genus Shewanella; species Shewanella vesiculosa. Next base: position 3,458,483 of record NZ_CP073588.1, read on the forward strand.
ATAATGATTCAAATGAAACCGTTATTTTGATTACCGTATGTTGATCTCTCAAGGTTGTTTTGGCAAAGAATCGTTGGCCGATAACCATAACAATAGTGATATAACTGAGACTTTTTGGTGGCGTTATGCCGTTAAAAAGCCGATAACGCAGTAAAAATGGCTAATAAAAAACACCTTGTCAGTGACCTAACAAGGTGTTTTATATCTGCAATCAACTAGTGTACTAACACCAGAGTGCCAGAGTTACTCTTTGTATTTTAAAGTACCATCGGCTTTGATTTCGTCATACCACACATTATGATGTTGTGAAGCCCAGTTTTCGTCACAATAGCCCGATAACATGCACTCCATTCCGCCCTCACTGAGTACGGTTCCCATCCAAATATGCACTATGGTAAATGCGATTAAGATCGTCGCACTAAGACCATGTATCAACAAGGCGAGCATCGACAGTTCACGCGGCAAATCCAGTGTCGGAAACACTAACATAATACCGCTTAGACTGATGCTTAGACCAAAAATAGCTAAGGTCCAAAACCACATTTTTTCACCCGCATTGGCAAAACCACTGTCTGGGTGTTTGCCTTTAAACGGACCAAAGTTAATGTAGCCGCCAACCACTAAAAACCATTTCAAATCATACATCTTGAAAAATTGTAGTGGCATCCATTTGATGATACATGCTAGCCAAGACACCATAAAAATGGGGCTAGACCAATCATGGGCAAATTTACTGAAGGCTATAACCCCTGCCCATATACCGTCTCCGACATATGGGGCTAAGAGATGTCGCCCAAGCATAATAATCACACCTGTTAGCATCATGGTTAGGCAAGATACTGCCATAATCCAATGTAACCAACGATCGGCTGTGCTCCAACGAAGTACCATTTTGCCTGAAAAGCCCTTACTTAATCTTGATGGACCATTGACTAAGTAAAACACTAAAAAGGCCCCAAAAACCCCCACTATGGCTAAGCCAAGTGCTGGTTTTAGGTAAGTATTTCGCAATATTTTGCCTTCATTACCCGATACATTAATCAGAACATCAGCATCAAGGCCTTTGTCTGTACTGTATCCGGGTTCGCCAGCTTTTACTGCGCGCCAGAGATCTGCATCACTGGTTTTAGACTTTGCTTGTTGCTGACTTGATTGTTCATCGGCGGCATAAACCGTCGATGTAACCAACCCCAATCCCATACACAGAACCAACAGAGCAAACATCCTGCGCAGTGATTTGTTTAACGTTAAAGTTAACATTGTCACTCCTTATATGACTGCGAAAATTATCGCAGCCATTGCTCTGGGTTAAACCATTTCACCTGTTTTAGGATTGTAGCCCCAAATCACATTTGGATTACCGCGTGCAGCCATACGTTGACGATAAATATCAGACACTATGCCTGCATCACCGGCCAACAGAGCTTTGGTTGAACAAAGCTCAGCACACATTGGTAATTTGCCTTCAGCAATACGGTTTGAGCCATATTTGAGACGCTCGGCTTCTGAATGATCTTCTTCTGGGCCACCAGCACAGAAAGTACACTTATCCATTTTACCGCGACTACCAAATGCAGTCTTTTTAGGGAACTGCGGCGCGCCAAATGGGCAAGCATAAAAGCAATAGCCACAACCGATACAAGTATCTTTGTTGTGGAGCACAATGCCGTCTTCGGTACGGTAGAAACAGTCGGCCGGACAAACAGCCATACATGGTGCATCGGTACAATGCATACATGCTACTGAGATTGACGCTTCTCCTGGTTCACCATCATTAAGCGTTACCACACGGCGACGCTGAATACCCCACTCTAAAGCAGAGTCGTTTTCGTTTTTACATGCTGTGACGCAACCGTTACACTCGATGCAGCGTTTGGTGTCACACAGAAATTTCATGACTGCCATAATGGCTTATCTCCTCATCAAGTGTTTAGGCTTTGCTTATCTGACACAAGCTAGACTTGGTCTCTTGCATTTGCGTTACGACATCATAACCATAGGTCATTACGGTATTGGCAGATTCACCAATCACATAAGGCACTGTGCCTTCTGGGTAGTTTTTGACCAAACTCTTGCCTTCAAATACACCAGCAAAATGGTATGGCATAAAACATTCACCCGCAATAACACGCGGTGTCACCATAGCCTTAACAGTAATTTTGGCACCTTCTGGGCTATGAACAAACACGTCATCACCATCACGTAAACCGCGATCAGCAGCATCTGCTGGGTTGATCTCGATAAACATTTCTTGCTGCAGTTCTGCAAGCCATGGGTTTGAACGGGTTTCTTCACCACCACCTTCGTACTCAACCAAACGACCAGTAGTTAATGCCATTGGGAAATCAGTAGCAAAATCCTTGTCTTGAATCGTTTTATAAAGTGTTGGTAGACGCGCTACCATCCGATCTTCATAGGTTGGGTATTTAGCCACTAAGTCACGACGAGGCGTGTATAACGGTTCGCGATGTAATGGAATATCATCAGGGAAGTTCCATACGATACAACGCGCTTTAGCGTTACCGTAAGGAATACAACCATGCTTGATTGCCACACGCTGAATACCGCCAGAGATATCAGTTTTCCAGTTTTTACCTTCAGCTTTAACTTTTTCGTCTGCTGTTAGGTCATCCCACCAGCCAAGCTGTTTTAGCATGTCGGCAGTAAACTCTGGGTAACCATCTTGAATTTCAGAACCTTTTGAGAAAGAACCTTCCGCAAGAATATTATTGCCGTTATGTTCAACACCATAACGTGCACGGAAGTTACCACCACCGTCTTTAACTTCACGTCCGGTGCGATACAAGATTTGAGTACCTGGATGTTTCTGCTCTGGTGTACCCCAACATGGCCAAGGTAAACCATAGGTTTCGCCTTTAGCTGGGCCGCCGGGTGCTTCCAGCGAGTTAACGTCAAAGGTGCCCCAATTTTCTTGGTGCATTTTCAAACGTTCAGGGCTTTGGCCTGTATAACCAATAGTCCACATACCTGTATTAAATTCACGGGTAATGTCTTCTATTAATGGCTCATCACCATTGACCTTGATGTGCTTACAGAATTGGTCCTCTACGCCCCATTTTTTAGCCAATTTATACATGATTGTATGATCAGGTAATGACTCAAATAATGGTTCAATAACTTGCGAACGCCACTGTAAAGAACGGTTAGAAGCCGAAACCGAACCATAGGTTTCAAACTGAGTTGCCGCAGGCAATAAATACACTCCATCTTGGCGCTCGTGCATTACTGCAGCCATAGTTGGAAATGGATCGACGACCACAATGGTATCCATTTTGTTTAGCGCTTCACGCACTTCACGACCACGGGTTTCAGTGTTAACTGACTGCCCCCAAAAGAACCCCAGACGAATATTGTCTTTTTGAGCAATCTTGGTTTTGTCTTCTAACACACCATCGTGCCAACGCGAACAAGGAATACCCGCTGATGTTTGAGGTGATTGACCTAAGTATTCACCTTGGTCAAAACGCTCGGTGATCCACTTAGGTTCCAGATCCCACACATTGGCCCAATGATCCCATGCACCAGAGGTTAAACCGTAATAGCCTGGTAAGTTATCAAATAACAAACCAAAGTCAGTCGCACCCTGTACGTTATCGTGACCACGGAAAATGTTCGTTCCGCCGCCTTCGATACCCATGTTGCCAAGGGCAAGCTGTAAAATACAATATGCGCGAGTGTTAGCATTACCAATATGATGCTGAGTACCACCCATACACCACACGATAGTGCCTGGCTTAGTTTCTGCCATCATTTTCGCAACACGGTACATTTGAGCTTTTGGCACACCAGCAATATGTTCAACTTCTTCTGGAGTGTATTTTTTCACTTCTTCTTGAATACGTTCCATGCCGTATACACGTTGAGAAATGAACGAATCATCTTGCCAGCCATTTTCGAAAATGTGCCATAACAAACCATAAATAAATGGAATGTCGGTACCTGGACGAATATGGACATACTCATCAGACTTAGCTGCTGTTCGGGTAAAGCGTGGATCAACAACGATGATTTTGGCACCGCGTTCTTTACCAATCAAAATGTGTTGCATCGCCACAGGGTGAGCTTCACATGGGTTAGAACCAATAAACATCATGCATTTTGAATTGCGGATGTCGTTAAACGAGTTAGTTTGCGCACCGTAGCCCCAAGTGTTTGCAACACCGGCTACCGTGGTAGAGTGACAAATACGAGCTGAGTGATCGACGTTGTTAGTGCCCCACATCGCTGCTAATTTGCGATACATATAAGATTGTTCATTGGAAAATTTAGCACTACCCATAAAGTAAACGGAATCAGGACCAGACTCTTGACGAATCGACTCCATTTTGTCGCCCACTTCATTAATAGCTTGTTCCCATGATAGACGTTTCCACTTACCGCCTTCTAACTTCATCGGATACTTTAAGCGTTTTTCACCATGACCATGCTCGCGCAATGCAGCGCCTTTGGCACAATGACCTCCTTGGTTAAATGGATGGTCGAACGCAGGCTCTTGCCCAGTCCATACCCCATTTTGAACTTCAGCATAAACACCACAACCTACTGAACAATGAGAACAAATTGTCCGTTTTATCTCGGTTGGAGCATCATGTGGGACATCTTTAGCTTCTGCTTTACGCATCATACCTGCGCCAAGCATTGAAGCCGCTGCAATACCACCCGTCGCCAAACTGGCAGACTTGAGGAATTGACGTCGGTTAAGACCTAGGCCTGGCTTTTCAGCTTTGGTGGCCGTGTCTGTTTTGCGGGTTAATCGCATCACACACTCTCCTTTGTTATTTGCTTAACGATGCATAATAATTACGAATATGCTCTGTTTCGCGATAGTTAGTGCCCGTAGGCTCTTCTGCAGACGGTTTAGTGACTTGGGCAAGTGCAGGTGCACTAACACTAGCCACAGCACCTGCCGCTGTGCCGAGCGCTAATGCTTTTAGCATTTGGCGGCGACCCATGTCGGAAGCTTGCTTTTTCATATTGTCTCCTTGTTGATAAAAAGATGAGGCAAAATAAGCCATCACCCGGTTTAGTTAATTTGTACAACGTCTTGTTCAAGCGGATCTAAGTCAGCACTACCTGGACAATTCACCGGAATATTTAAACTCAGTTGTTCAAATTCATTGGCCTCAGCGGTAAAAAACGCTTTAGCTAATTGTGCAACGCTTTGATAAAAATGAGCACTAGGCGTGTTGGCTAAGTTGTCACAAAAACGCATAATCCAACTACCAATATGACGTTGATAAAACGCTAATTGGCGATAACCTGGTGCTTCTAAAATTAAGCAGCCCATGACTTCACATAATGCCGCAACATGATCTTCTGGCTCTTTAACGTTTTCTTCACGTTCAAAGCCAAGTTGCATCAGGTCGCCGCGCAATGCAGCTAAGGGTTTATCCATTAACGAGCCGGTCATAAACCAACTACCGTATGGCATAATTTCGCCACTGCCTACACCCAAGAAAATAGCAAAGTATTCATCTTCTAAGGTGTTGGTATCACTGTTTTCTGCAGCGAGTTTTAACGCATTCCATGCTTGACTCATGGTATTGCCATCCTCGGCCTCTACCTCTAAATCGGCTAAGAACGCTAATAATTCAGCACTAGGTTGGCGGCGTAACAACGCTGCCAGTAACTGATATATATCGGCTCTTAACTGATCATTCTCACTTACTTGTCTTCCTGCTTCGGTCATAAGAGATCTCTTATTGCAATTGCTTTTCTGGATCGTCAAGGATGTCTTCAAACATGTCTTTTACTCGGCAGTCGCCACACATTTTCAAACGCTCAATATTGGCGCTAAACGCACTATGGGCGCCGACCATTTCTACCATTTTGTGTATCATTGATTGAGTTGCAAATTCACTACCACATCGAATACATTCAAATGCAGGTTCTTCTTTTAATACTTGAACGTGTTGTCTTGCTGACTGATTAAAATTAATTTGTGGTATTAAGCTAATCACGTTTTCGGGACAAGCGGCTTCACATAACCCACATTGCACACAATCTTGCTCAACAAACTTCAGTGCCGGAGCATCACCGCCATCCTTCAAAGCTTGGGTTGGGCATGTTGAGACACATGACAAACATAAGGTGCACTTGTCGCTGTTGATACTCACCATACCGTATGGAATATTAGCCATAACGAGCACATCATCAACGGCTGCGGCTTGACTATTGAGGTGGTCAATCGCTTGAAATATGATGCTGCGTTTTACATTAGTATTAGGTTCTGCTGCCGTTAACATCATCGGCATAATCACAGGCCAAGTTAAGCTGACCGCGAGTGCATCATCTAGCTGACTTAGGTCTGACGGAGTAATTAAGCGGATCCGTTGAGGCTGACCCATTTGGTCGAGAATACGATTAGCTAATGCAGACTCACCTTTGAGCATTTGCAGTAATGTCGGTGCTGTTGCTGGTGTTTGTAAGATTAAAATTTCGCGGGCACCATTGGCTAATGCCGCTAACCAATGATCTATGCTCGCTACGGTTATTTCTTCCATTGCGACGGGTAACACATCACCGCTTAATTGCTCCGAAATCAATTCAGCGCCAGCTTCATTATCATGAAACAAGATAACCGGGGCAGTTTGGGCTTCTTCACGATAGCGGCTGATAAGCTTTTCAAGATAAGTATGCAACGATGCTGGGGTCGGTAAATCATAGCTCAGTGCACCTGTTGGGCATGTATTGGTACAGCTGCCGGCTCCATGACAAAGGTAAGGATCAATTTCAATCTTATGCGCTATACTGCTAATGGCATCTGCAGGACAAAAATTTAAACAACGATTACAACCGTTTAGACCATGTTTGTCATGGGCACAAATATCACTATTAACCCGAACATAACGTGGTTTATCAAACTCTCCTATTAACTCTGGAATATTGGCAATAGCATCAGCGAGTAATGCAGAGTCTTGGCCAACATAAAAGTAACCTGGAGGAAGCATTTCTAGATTAATACAGGGACTGTGGCTTAAATCGAGCACTATATCAAAATGCGCTTGACGAATAGCAACCACGCTTAAATCTGTAATCCCAGTATCGCCTTCAACTTTGACCTGAAACTGGCCTAAAAAACCTTTAACACTGGTCAATTTATTGTAGTAACTTTCGACATCAGCCGCCGCATTCATCACGGCTTCAAGATGGACTTCATCTTGGCTAGTGATCGCTTCATTGGCTAAAATCACTCGACTTGCCATAGTAGACAATTTGTCCGCCGCTAAACGTGCCAGATCTTCAGGCCCAATAATGAGCACATGCCCCTGGGTAGTATAACTAACGGTAGGCGGTATTAAATTTTGCAAAATCTGCGTCTTCGCCATCACCTGTTGTCGTGCTTGTTTCAGCTGTGGCTGGTTTTTTCTGATACTCATTGCGTTCCCAATTCTCGGTTTTTATACCTCATTAACAGTGATAGCTCAGTCCACTGTTCACGCTTATTGTTGATCGTATAACTAGTTGTAAATCTTTACATAACGGCTTTCATCTAGGTCACATCATCAGTGACTGCTGTTATTACGCTTTCGCCTCATCACTGGCGACAGCTTGCTTTATCAGGTCATCATTGTGACAAAGCGATTGTTCTTGTGGCGATATCGCCGCGGTTTGTGGTTCATCCTCTGGCTTATCTGCATCCGTTGAAGCAATAGACTCCTCTTCGGAAATCGCTCTGGTTTGCTCAGAAAGTTCGGTTTTTGCCAAATCGGTTGGGGCTAAATCCGTTGGGGCAAGTTCTGTTGCAGATAAATCAGTCGATACGGCCTCTGGATCTAATTCAAGTTCTGGCGGTTCTTTTTTAATGACATAACGAAATACTTTACTGGCTAGCTCAGCGGATACATCTGCTGATAATAGCGGTTGATTGGTATAATCCAGCGCATATTCGATAAGCCCATCAATGTGACCATATTGCGGTTGTTTCCATAAGGCTCTTAACGCTGCGGCTTTAGTGGTTGGATCAACACTTTTAGCCATAAAACGAGCAAAACTACCGCCGACTTCAATGGTACTGGGATCGGGTAACGGTTCAGACTCTGCCACCTCATCAGCATCTATCACGTTATTATCTTGGTCGACTTCCGCTGTTAGTATGTTGAAGTCATCAGGTTTTTCTCGTGCATGTTGCAATAATTCTTCTTGCTCAGCCTCTTCAGCAACCCGTTGACGTCTAATCTCCCAACGGTTAAGAAGACCTTTTGTGTTATCGCTCATTGGATTTTCCCGGAGTGATTTGCACTTGGACCTTCATTTTTACGACGATTAACATGCTTGCGTCGATGAGCACTGATCTCAACCTCGCCATGACGAGTGATAAATGCTTCTATCCAGCACGCAATTGCACTGGGCATAGGAATATTAAGCACGGGTGTATCAGATTCAAGGCAACCTGCACTGACATGTTGGTCGGCAGAGATCATTGCTGGCACCCAGGTACCGTCAATCAGTTCATCACAAACGATATAGAGCGTTGAATTATCCATATCGAGATTAATACGATAACTACCTCGTTGATCTTTGTATAATTCAAGTGGTATTAAGACAGAGTTTTCAGGCTGCGGTTGTGTTGCAGGAACCATTTGGTCAAGTTCCCAGCGAACCGATGCCCAGCGCCCTACTTGGATTGGCACCTTTTTGAGTGAAACATACATCGGCCAAATCGTGTCGGTGTGTTGCATGGTAATGCTTACCTCTGACATGAAAGTGTGTATTGAAATACACTTGATTTGATTATTTATTAAAGTAAAAGCAAAAATAGTGCCAACTAAAAAGTAAATTAACTTTGAACTAGATCCCTAAATCCTTCATAAGGATAGGACAATATGTCCATAGTGTCATTTTAGATGGGACATAAATACACGGCAAAAATATTGAATTTGTAAAGATTTGCGCTAGATCACGCTTAGGCAAGTCGTTTTCAGTTTCGGGAATAATAATTGCTATGCTTTCTAATGTTGAAGCAAGTAAATGCTGCCGCTCAGTCCATCAATTAAAGACCCATTAAGAGGCTATCTCACTTATGACTCAATCTGTTTCAGCCACATCTTTAACGCGCGATGCGATAAAGTTTGTTAAAACTAATACTCAAGTACCACTGACCATTGCAGTTAAAGCGGTTAACGAACAAGGCGTAATCGTCGATAAATTTGTTGCCTGTGAACGCCCATTAACTGTCTATTTAAATTGGCGTCCAATTGTGACCTTGATGACATTAGGCGCAAAACCTGAGTCATTAACCCTTGGTTATTTAAAAAACCAAGGGTTTATTAGCGATTTAAGTTTATTAGAGTCAGTTATTGTTGATTGGGATGTCAGTTCTGCTGCGGTGATCACCAAAGAAGTATCCGAAGATATTGAGCAGAAACTAGCCGAAAAGACAGTTACGTCCGGTTGTGGTCAAGGCACTGTTTACGGAGGATTTTTACAAGGATTAGATGACATAAGTTTACCTACTCCATCGCTGACACAATCGACTATTTATCATCTGCTCAGCAATATTAGTGCTTACAATGAAACCTATAAAAATGCAGGTGCAGTTCATGGTTGTGGAATATGCCAAGATGAGAAAATTTTAGCCTTCGTTGAAGATGTAGGACGCCATAATGCCGTCGATACTTTAGCAGGCGATATGTGGTTGGATCAGCAATCAGGACACGATAAGATTTTCTATACTACCGGAAGGTTAACATCAGAAATGGTGATCAAAGTCGCCAAGATGGGCATACCAGTATTACTGTCGCGCAGTGGCGTGACTCAAATGGGTTTAGACTTGGCTAAGCAAATGGGCATCACCTTAATCGCTCGCGCCAAAGGCAGACATTTTTTGGTGTATCACGGCTGTGAAACCATCACATTTGATGCCATCAAAGATTAACGCCTTAATGTAGACCATTGTTGACGTAACGCTGGGGTTAAAAAACTCCACGCTAAAATGCGTGTGGCTTTATTACCTTGTGTCATCTCAATGGTTTTTACCTCAACGGCGTTTACCTGTTTGAGTAATTGATAACAAGGTTTAAGGTTTTCTGACTTAGACACTAATGAGGTAAACCATAGCACTTGGCTGGCATAGTCGCGGCTTTGTTTAATCATGTTGGCCAAAAATTTCTGCTCACCACCATCACACCATAACTCGGCTTTTTGACCGCCAAAATTAAGCGTAGGCTTAACTTGGCTCACGGCGAGTTGACTTGATTGTTGGCCATGCTTTTTCTGCTGGCTTTTAGCTAAATTGATGACTTTACGTAATGTACCTGCCGATGCTTCAGCCAAAGAGCTGTGAAACGGCGGGTTACACAAGCTGACATCAAACCGTTCATCTGCGCTAATGATACCCTTAAAGATATGCTCGGGTTGTTGCTGTAACCTTAACTGTAAATAAGTTGAAATTTGCGGATTTTGTTGGGCGATCTGGTCTACATTGTCGATAGAAACAGGGTCAATATCCGATGCGACAAATTGCCAACCGTAGCTTTGAATCCCTAATAATGGGTAAATACCATTGGCGCCCGTACCAATATCTAAGCAACGAATACTCGCCCCTTTAATCACCTTGCCATTAACGGCCAATAAATCAGCAATGTAATGCAAATAATCAACACGACCAGGCACTGGCGGACAAAGATACCCATTAGGAATATCCCAACCTCGAATATTGTACTCACTCAATAATAAAGCGGTATTGAGACATTTTACCGCGTGAGGGTCGGCAAAATCGATAGAGGCGTTACCGTAAGGATTTGGACGAACAAAAGCGGCCAATGCAGGCACTGCGATTATCAGTGCGTCAAAATCATACCCCTGTTTATGGGCATTACGCGAATGCAACGCTTTTGACAGCACAGGTTTACTGGACGCTGCTGAGGCGGAATGTCTTTTAGGCGAGCGCTTAGTCATATCAGGATTTGCTCGCTGCTACTGCGTTATTGAACGAGCCATTAATCATATAAATATTTAGTAAAGAGTAAGTTAACCACAATAGGACGACCGACTTCTTGTTCCATTAAGCGGTTAATCATCTCATAGCATTCACGGCGAATTTCCTCACGTCCAGATAAGGATTTAACCTTTTCTTCCGATTGATTACCTAAAATCTCAACGATGGCCGAGCGAAGCAAAGGATCGTGATGCTCTAAGCTCATTAAATCATTAGGATCTTTTACCATCAATTCAACACTAATTTTAACAAAACCTAACTTTTTACGATTAGAAATATAGTTAGTAACAATATCAGGCTCAAAGCCATAATATGCATAATCTTCAACAGCAGGCTCATCTGCAGCATGGACATTAAATGCCAAACAACACAGCATAACTAACGTTGAAACCAATTTTTTCATAGTGAGATAAACTCCGTCGATGTGGAACGTTACTTAAATTAAGCTATATTGCTCACTCCCTTAGGAGTGTTTGCTCATCTTTGACATGATAGACTACTGCCGTTGACATATATTGTAACGAGTTTTAAATGAATGTGACCAGTACTAGCTTTCCTTATGGTGAATCAATTCATTGGTTTTCGCCACAAAAAATCGACTCATTGCCCCACAGCCAACTTAAAGACTGGTTATTAGCAACCGGAAGTTTAACCAAACGTCTTAAGACGCACTGTAAACTCTTCGAAGTAAGAGTGTTAGGCGAGCATTTACTTCAGCCTCTAGCAGATGAATTCCCCACTCAAACAGACCCAGTTTGGATCCGAGAAGTATTATTGTGTCTTGATGGCATCCCATGGGTATTTGCCCGCACGCTGATCCCACAAATCATTCTCGACTCACAACACAAGAATAATGGTCATCAACCTAATGATTTCACCCGTCTTGGCACTCGTCCATTAGGTGAATTATTATTTAATAGCCCAGACATTACTCCCGGCAATATTGAAGTGGCCCAGTTTGAAACCTGCGGGCGTTTAGCTGCATTAGCCACCAGCTTAAATCAAAAAGTTAACAGTAGCTTATGGGGCCGTCGTCGCTATTTTAATCTGTATGGTTCACAACTGATTGTCAGCGAGATTTTTCTGCCTGCGGCGGTCGAATACATCAATCAAAGTTGAACAAGATTAACTCAGCCTCACTCGGCGATCTGGTATCGTTAATCTAAAAACGCCCTTGAGGGCGTTTTTAGAGGGTGATGATTAAACCCGCTTACGTAAAAAGCCAAACAAGCTCAACATCAATATAGTTAGCCATCCCAAACTGCCACCGCTGCTGCCATTGTCAGTTGTCGTTGTAGACGTAGTAGCTGTAATTATTGGCGAGGACACCGTTATAACTTGATTAGCTGTCACTTCATTACCAATAGAATCTGTGGTCACTAACGTAATGGTATAAGTCCCTGCTGTGCTATAAGTATGGCTTGGATTTTCAACCGTGCTGCTACTGCTATCACCAAAATCCCACAAATAAGTCAAATTACCAAAACCTTGCTTAGATATATTAGTCAGCGCTACTGTTAGATCGGTTTGATTCAAGGTAAATGCAGCTAAAGGCTGAATCACCACTCTTATCGTGTCAGTTGCGGTGACAGTATTACCTGCCGCGTCAGTTACCAGCACACTGACAATATAGTCTCCCGATGCTGAATATGTGTAGCTTGGTGCAGTATCGCTACTAGTGGCATTGTTTTCCCCAAACGACCATGCATAGCTGTAATCACTGCCACCGCTGACAATCACATTAAAGCTAACATCGGCACCTGAAGCTTGCACTTTCATCTCGGCAACTAAGGATACTGCAGGCAACTCGCTGCTATCAGATAAGGCAAACTCAAGGGTTGCAGTGCTGCTGTCGCTGGCTTGTTCAGTGATTTGCATGGTCAATCCAAGCTCTGGCAATATCATACCGGATTGTTGTTTTAACGGCGCACTGTAATCGCGATTGTCGTCAAACAGAGACTCAGCGGCTAGGTGGCTGTCACCAACATAAGGACTTTGTGGATACAAGCTAAATGCTGCGTCACGAATTTGCACATCAGTCCGCTGAGCACCAATCAAATTTTGGTCTGCATCGACTACACCAATTAAGCTTTTACCTGAGTGGTCTGAAACATTATTATCATTTTGGTTAAAATTTTCTAACCACAATAATACTCCAGGTTCATAATTGTCATAAACCAGTCCGGCATCTACACCTTGATGACTGCGTAATTGCACTATGTAACGTCTCGCTTTACCAGGAAGACTATCTTCAATACGGCTAAAACCAGACAATGTCGCCATACCATCAGCCTCAGCGCCATCAATATAGAACGCTGAACCTTGGTTAATTAACTGAATATCATCAATAGCCATACCATAATCGCCAACAGCTTCATCGGTTTTATAGACCACACTGATCTGCACATCTCGGCCGGCATAAGCACTCAAATCAAAGTTCATGTTAACCCAAGCATCTACACCCGCTGCGGTACTAATGTTGCTCGATTTTCCGCTAATAAAGTTTTTTACTGCTGGATGAACGGCATTAGTTGAACTGGTGTAGTTACCTTCTATTGCTACGCTATCAACCAGAACTTGTACATAATCATAATCATCTTCAATATCCCAGTGAGCTTGAAATGATAATGCTAACGGCGTATCTAATGGTAATGACACATTGAACGACATAGCATTATTCATCATGTCACCTTGACCTGAATAATACTGATACTTACCTGTTAATGGCGCTTTAAAGGCGATATTTTCAGCAGGCAGCGCAATCGATAACTGGTTGATGGCATCACTATTTACTGCATGATTTAGCTTTACCGCAGTGCCACTACTGGTTAAATTAGCCAATGAAATATGCTGTTCATTAACCCACTTACCTTTGTACTTTTGTTGTAAAAAAGATTTTGCATAAGGGCTAAAGCCACTCGGTTGAGCCCCAGCAATACTGCCAGTCCAACTACCACCAGACATTAATGACCAAGCTCCTACAGGTGAACCATCGCCACTGTTAGTGGTGTCATACTCATCAGGCAAGCCTAAATCATGACCAAACTCGTGAGTACATACACCTGCTGCAGCATCGATAGGTTGTACTGTGTAGCCAAATACCTTTAAACCACCTCGCCCAGGAATAACATAGCCATTGGTGTTGGAATCCACATAAAATCTGTGCGACCAAATAGCATCATCAGCTAACACCCCACCACCTGCTTCTTCACCGATACTAGAATGAAACAACATTACATGGTCGATAATTCCGTCAGCTTCATCATAATTACCGTCGCCATCGATATCAAAAGGGTCTTCAATGTCATAACTCTCTAGCTCAGCATCGGTCATTCCAACGACAGCTTTCGTGACCGCCTCTTTGACGAGCTCAGGCACTGCATTATCGTCATCATTGCTATTATTACCGCCATAGTATGCGGCGTCATGATCTGCTGTGACCCAATCTCTTACCTCTCCGGTAAAGTAGAAACTGTTACCCGATACCGCCTGAAAATACTGATAAGCCGATTGTAAAGTTTGGTTACTTGGACCTGCAAAACCGTTTTGTGAAAATAACAGTTGTTGATAATGTGCTGCTGGGTAGCTGCTGTAATACATGTCGCTATCGCCAGCCTTTAATTGGTTGGCATCATGAGGTAAATCTGGAAAGTCTACCAACACAGCTAACACCTTTACCGTTTTGGTAATATCTTGATCGGCTAATACTTTGTTATTTGCAGCGACATATTGCGCACTTTTAGTGTTTTTTTGTGCTGCACGTTTAACCCGCAATTGTTCAGCTTTCACTTCAATCGCTGCAGGTTTGAATGTGGTGTGACGGCCACGGCTCACAAATGCGTCCACTGCCGCTTGTTTTTCAACATCACTGGCATCGGCTGCCACTTCACCACGTTTAATTAACCAGTACAGCACTTGCTGTTCATTAATCAATCCACCATCTGCTGGGGTGCCTGTTTGCGGAGCCGCAAGTGCTGCCATACTGCTACATGCCAGTAATAACGTTGAAACAATTAACCCTTGATATTTGGTCAACTTACTCATTTTAACTTCCCTGTATTAAGTGTTGGTTTGTGACATTTTTCAAATGCTTTTTGACGTTTGGTGATGTAATCAGCAACAATTCTATCGACTTGTACTTGATCCATATCGGCGGTGATGAGTCCTTTCGCGCGCAAGTTTTCAATTAATTTAGTCCTATCACGTAAAGGCGGCATTGCACTTGGACCACAGTCTTTAATTAATGGTTTAGTTACGGCTGCTTGCTCGTCTACGTTTGATGCCACCGATGGATTTTGACAACCTTGTAAGGTCATAAAAGCCAGTCCCAGCATGACGATAATGTATTTCATAATTCACCCCAAACAATAATCACATGACATTAACAGCTGCAACCTATGGGTTACAATTAAATTAGACATTCTTTAATGTAAATGTTCCCGTTCGCTTAAAAATTAATATAAACGATGATTTATTCTGCTTCTTAAACAAAAAAACCGACCCTATTAGGTCGGCTTTAACGCTCTACGAATAACCAGTACTAGGTAGACAGATTGATTTTTTAATCTTTCAAACGAAGTGTATAGTCTGTAAAACCTATCGAGAAATAATGGCTTAATTCGTGGCGGAGTTAATATAATTCGATATCCCATCAAGTAACATTTGTACCGAGATCATCACTAAAACCATCCCCATTAACCGCTCTACTGCGATTAAGCCTTTCTCACCAAGTATGCGAGTAAACAACTTGTAAAACATTAAAATAACCGCACTCATTCCCCATGCTGAGACCAGTGCTATGGTCCAATCAATCATACGACTACTATCTGTGTGCGCCAGTAATATTAATGCCGCCAAAATAGATGGTCCTGCCATTAATGGGATTGCCATAGGGACAATAAAAGGCTCTTCCCCGGCGGCTAATCCAGCAACACCGCCTGGCGATGGGAAAATCATTTTAATCGCGATTAAGAACAAGATAATGCCGCCCGCAATACTCACGGATTCAGAACGTAAGTTGAGAAAGTTAAGGATAGCTTCGCCAGCATACAAAAAAGACAACATAATAATAAGCGCAAACAATAGCTCACGGATTAAGACTTTACGACGTTTTTTGGGGTCAATATGACGCAATATGGAAGCAAATATAGGTAAATTACCTAGCGGATCCATAATCAAGAACAACATGACAGCTGCAGAAAAAATATCCATGGACAACAATCTTTTAATTAAAAAACATAGGCTACATTGTATACCTAACAGCACAATATTTGCGATGCAAACCACTACTTTATTGCTAAGCGTAAGGTGATCGTCGTAAATGATTGCAACAAATACCCCCGAATAAATAGCCGCACCACTACGACCAAAGTTATGATCTAAAAAACTTTTTCAACCTTATGCCCAAAAACGCGATCAAAATCAGAACCCTCTTTAGGTAAATTTTTCAGCTTAATAGATTCTCACGCTACAATACTGGTTTAAAATGATATACTGCGTTGTTTTTTTCGATTGATTTCTGGATAACATGCTCTATCTAATTGCTAGTTGTGTTGCACTGCTGTTTGGGCCACTTTTTTATCGCTTCTTCGCATCAGGTAGCGGGTTGCAAAAAGGCTTAGATGGGTTCATTTTTGTCTCTCTTGGCGGATTAGTGCTCATCCATATTTTGCCTGAGCTATTGGAGCATGGTGGGTTCATCACGCTATTGTTTGTCATGCTCGGCGTTTGGGGACCAACAGCCAGTGAAAAGCTGTTTCATCGCTATTCAGATATCACCCATAACATCACTCTCACATTAGGTATTGCCGGGCTCCTGTTACACACAGTGACCGACGGCGGAGCCATGGTCTTGGCGCAACAGGATGGCAATTCAACACTGCTGGCCTTAGGCGTGATCATGCATCGCTTACCTGTTGGTGTCGCCATTTGGTGGTTACTCAAACCACAGGTGGGTAATCGATGGGCCAGTGCTGTATTAGCGGCAATGATGATATTAACCAGTGTCGGCTACTTTGCAGGTGAACACCTATTAGCCCAGTTGAGCCTTGAAAATACCGTTTATTTGCAAGCCTTTGTTACCGGCTCAATTTTACACGTGGTATTACATCAACCTCATGGTCATCAACAAGAAGACAAGCAGGGCAAATATCAATACCAAGCCGGTATTGGCAGTTTATTAGGCTTAGGATTATTAGCGCTACTGCTATTGATGGATACTGGCGGCCATGAACATGCTCATCAAAATCATGGTTCAGAGCAATTTATGAGTTGGTTACTGACCATCTCACCGATTTTATTAGGCAGCTATTTTATTGCTACGGCTCGATTTGCATCTGGTTTACGCCCCTCTCATCCGTCCTTGGGACTACGTTGGTTACAGCGATTAGCAGGGCCGGAAGCATTATTAATTACCGTATTATTATTAGGGCCTTGGTTTGCGCTTTATCAAGCTCTGGGATTATTCGCTATAGGGGCACTCATGACCCTAACGCAAGTCGAGATAACCGACCCACATCCAACAGCATCAGAGTCACCATGGCGTTTTGGTTTTAGCCAATTAGTCGACCGAAGTGCGCCTTGGATAATTCTTAGTTTAGTACTAGCAAATCTGATTGGTCATCCATCTGTACCACTAGCAAACCCTGCATTACAGGTATTTATTTTATTGTTAGTATTTTTACCAATGCGTTTTTGTAATTTAGGCACGGTAATTTTGGCTTTATCTCTGGCTTACAGTGGTTGGAGCCAAATTGCGGTAGCCTTTACTTTATTGGCCGCACCAGTAATTAGTATTGGTCAATTGAAGTTAATGAATTGGAAACAAGGGCTGATGTTAGGCGGAATTTTACTGCTAGGATTAATGGCGGCAGATCAATTCACATTGAGTTCAACATTAACATTACACTTACCAGAGTCTGCTAACATTGTTGGTTTAGTGGCCATAGCTTTATTGTTTGGTGCCAGTTTACTTAGGCTCGGGCCGCGCAAATTTTTAAGCCGTTTGATGATTAACCTCAAATCAGTGTCACATCCACATGATCACGGCCATCCATCAGACATTAAAGCGCCACATCATCATGACTCAGCATCGACACATAAACATCATCATTAATCTATTTAGTCGCTAATGATGACAATATATTTAAGGGGGCCGCTATGTGTATTTTATTTATTGCCGTTGAGGCGCATCCCGACTACCCCTTAATTATTTGTGCAAACCGTGACGAATTTCATCACAGAGCAACTGAACCAGCGTATCGCTGGCCAACTCATCCTGCCATTATTGCTGGGCAAGACAAGCAAGCTGGCGGCACTTGGTTAGGCATTAATGAGCAAGGCCAATTTGCAGGAATAACCAATATTCGCTCCATTGAACTGCAAAATGGCGTTCGTAGTCGTGGGGAATTAGTGGTTGATGCGCTAACAAAACAGCACGTTAATAGTCAATGGCTAGCTGAACACTCGGTTAATTATAATCCGTTTAATTTAGTCTTCGAACACCACAACCAACTCCTCTGCTTTAACAGTAAAACATCAACTACCACTAAACTCGAGCCTGGATTTCATGCGGTAAGTAACGGCGCATTGGATGATATATGGCCTAAAATGGCTAAAGGCCAGCAACAGCTGCAAACCTATATCAAGCAAATGCAGACACCTTGCATAGACCAATTACTCGCTATCATGCGAGATACCTCACAGCCAAAGGATCAAGATTTACCTCAAACAGGTATTAGCCTTGAGTGGGAACGCCTACTGTCTGCTATTTTTATCCAGCATGAAGAATACGGTACTCGTTCAACCAGCATAGTGTTGAAACATAAAAGCGGAAATGTACAACTTACTGAAGTGAGATATGATGGTAAAGCGCGTAATTTAGGGACTCAGCACTTTAGTATTAACTAACCGCAACAGGGTTAATAGATAAAACCTGTTGGCTAAAAATCATCACATTTGACCTTACCAATAGGTTAACTTCACCCTTAAGACAGACTTACTGCTCAATACCTCTCACATTGGCTATCGCAAACTGTGACCCACCCCTCATTACCACTAAGATTCAATATAAGACTTAGCTCAAGTGCCTTTATTCCACTAGGCAACATTCATTTTTACAACCTAGATCAAGGTTATTTGATCATGAACATTGCATAATTCGCCTGTTGCTAATTTACCACCGGAGGACACGCCTTGAAGCAGCCCACTCAGATTAGTTGGGATCAGTCGATGATCGAAAAATACAATTACAGCGGTCCCCGTTATACTTCTTACCCGACCGCACTAGAGTTTGACGATGCCTTTACTGAGCAGAATTTACTGACATCCATTCAAAACAGTAAATCAGACAAACTGTCGCTTTATGTACATATCCCTTTTTGCGCTAAGCTTTGCTATTACTGTGGTTGTAATAAAATTATTACTCGTCACGCACACAAAGCCGATCAATACATTGAATATCTGGCCACTGAAATTATTAAACGTGCACCATTATTCAAAAATTACACCGTAACCCAAATGCATTGGGGTGGCGGTACACCTACATTTTTAAACCCTGAACAAATTCTAAAACTGACCGCACTGATTAAAGAACACTTTAATTTTGCAGATGTGGGTGAATACTCTATTGAAGTCGACCCTAGAGAAATCGAGCTGAGCATGCTTGATACCTTAAAAGAAGCTGGGTTTAACCGAGTGTCTATTGGTGTACAAGATTTTAATAAAGCAGTACAGGTTGCCGTTAACCGTGAGCAAGACGAACAATTTATTTTCGACTTAATGGCTAGAGCAAAAGAACTCGGGTTTGTGTCAACTAACGTTGATTTAATTTATGGATTACCGCTACAAACTCCCGAAACGTTTGCTAAAACGATAGCCCGAATTATTGAGCTTTCTCCCGATCGTCTATCTGTCTTTAACTATGCACACTTGCCATCGCGTTTTGCGGCGCAGCGTAAAATTAAAGAAGTCGATATGCCATCGCCACAACAGAAATTAGATATGCTGCATCAAACGATTGAATCGTTAACCGCAGCAGGTTATCAATTTATTGGTATGGATCATTTTGCCAAGCCCAATGATGAGTTAGCAAAATTACAAAATGCCGGTAAATTACATCGTAATTTCCAAGGTTATACCACCCAAGAAGAATGTGACTTACTTGGTTTAGGAGTGTCATCTATTAGCCAAATTGGCGATTGTTATGCCCAAAACCAAAAAGACATTCGTCCATATTACGAAGCGATTGATGCTAATGGTCATGCTTTGTGGAAAGGGTGTAGTTTAAATCACGATGACGAAATTCGCCGTGCGGTAATTAAACAAATTATCTGCCATTTTGATTTAGACATGGCCAAAATTGAACAAAAATTTGCGATAAACTTTGAAGAATATTTTGTGGAAGATCTCAAACTATTACAAACTTTTATCGATGATAAGCTCGTCAATATTACTGACAGAAAACTCACAGTAAGCCCGACCGGTCGGCTACTTATTCGTAATATTTGCATGTGCTTTGATGTCTATTATCGCCAAAAAGCCCGTCAACAGCAGTTTTCAAGAGTAATTTAACTCACTGTTTATACAAAGTAGAATACAAAAATAGCCAGCATTTGCTGGCTATTTTTATTCATACTCGCTATTTACTTAGCTTTTTTAGCGTATAACGCTTTGCGGTCACTGTCAGACATAAAGGCCATTTCAACACCATTACGTTGCAATGTCGCCAGTTGGCTATCACTGAAACCCATTTCAGATTTAACCACACGATATTCATGCGCGATATCAATAGCGCTCACACCTGGGTCATCGGTATTAAGACCAATCAATACACCTGCGTCCATAAATTTACGCAGTGGATGAACATCATAATCTTTAACGGTAGACGTATGTAAGTTGCTGGTTGGACATGACTCAATTCCAATACGATGCTTAGCCAAATACTCCATCAACTTAGGATCATGAATCGCATTCACGCCATGACCAATTCGTGTCGCACCCAGAACGTTAATGGCTTGCCACATACTTTCAGCACCCGCGGCTTCGCCAGCATGAGCAGTAATGTGTAATCCTGCGTCTCGAACACGCTTAAAGTGCTCAGTAAATAAGTCGCCAGGAAAACCAAGTTCATCTCCGGCTAGGTCCATCGCGACAATGCTGTCACGATGAGCAAGTATGCCTTCAAGCTCTAAGCGACATTTTTCTTGTCCAAATGAACGCGACATAATACCGATCAGGTTAATCTGAATATCACGCTCTTTTACACCGGCACGTACGCCATCGATAACGGCTTCAACAACACCTTCAATGGGCAAATTATGATTCATCGCCATGTAATATGGACTAAAACGCAACTCAGCGTAATCTAAACCTTGTGATGCTGCATCAATAACATTCTCATAGGCAACACGTTTCACAGCATCAAGATCAGCTAATACTGCCACCATCCAATCGAGTTTTTTGAGAAAATCCACTAGATTGTTTTCTTTACCTTGGATTTGCACAAATGGCGCAAGCTCTTCAAGCGAATTAGCGGGTAGCTGAATACCGTGTTGATGGCCTAATTCCCAAATGGTTTTTACATTAACATTGCCGTCTAAATGTCGATGCAAATCAACCAGCGGAATGGTTTTATCTATCATAATTAACCCCTATAAACTTACCCTGCCGTTAGTTTAGTTTTGTCGGTCAGAGAATAGCACTAAGTTTAACATGTATTGATATAAATTCTGATGACCAATATTTTTATATGGAATCTATGACAGAAAAAAAACATACTTATTTGTGATGTGTGTTTTATGCTTAAATCGGGCATACTCTAATGCTGACAAACAGATTAAAACATCAAGGACTATCGATGCGCTTACTGATCCTACCGGCACTGATAATGTTAAGTTTATCGGCTTGTAATAGCTATACGCCGACGACTCAAGTTAATGAATCAATCGTAGGCCAACAGACACTGATAGCGCCAGATTTACAAGTGATTATAGACCAGAGTTGGGCACTTAATTTAGCCTATTCTCCAGAGTTAGCCGCCAGTTTAGGTGATGCGACAGCAGCAGGAAAGCTTGACGATTTATCTGCAGAAACCTTAGCAAAAAAAAACCAACAGACTGTCGAAATTCTCAATACACTCAAACAACTTGATCGAACACAGTTATCAAAATCTGATGTCATCAATGCCAAAATCTTGCAAGACCAGCTACAAAATGACGTCGATATGTATCATTTTCATGACCACTATTTACCTATTACGGCAGAAAGTGGTTTCCATGCTTACATCGCATCGATTGCTAAAGCGCGTTTCAGTAGTGTTGAGGATTATCAGCATTATTTAGCCAAACTTAAACAACTACCGCGCTATTTTGCTCAGCAAACATACTGGCTCAAACAAGGCTTAGCCAGTGGCATCACCCCAGCAAAAATCACCTTAAATGGTTTTGAAGACAGCATTAGCGCGTTTATTGTGCCTGTTGAGGCCAGTGGTTACTTTACGCCGTTTACCCACTATCCAGAGTATTTTAGCGCAGTAGAAAAGCAAGCGTTAACCAAACAAGGTCGGGAAACTGTTGAGCAAATTGTACTGCCACTTTATCAGCAGTTTTATGATTTTATGACTCAAGAATATATTCCCAATGCACGGGTAGATATTGCCGCCTCCGCCTTACCGGACGGTAAAGCTTTTTATCAAAACAGAGTGGAATATTACACTACACTGCCTATGACAGCAGATGAAGTCCATCAACTTGGATTACAAGAAGTCGCGCGAATAAGAGCAGAAATGGAACAAGTCATTAAAGATGTTGGCTTTCAGGGCAGTTTTGCTGAATTTTTAGCATTCTTACGCACCGACCCACAGTTCTATCCCAAAACGGCAGATGAGCTACTTAAAGAAGCAGCGTTTATTGCCAAAAAAGCCGATGCCATATTGCCTAAGTATTTTGGAAAATTACCCCGCACCCCTTATGGTATTGCGCCAGTGCCCGCAGAAATAGCACCTAAATATACTACTGGGCGCTACTCTGGCTCAAACCGTGACGACGAGCCCGGCTATTATTGGGTCAATACTTATGCCTTGGATAAACGACCACTTTACGAGCTAGAAGCATTAACGTTACATGAAGCCGTTCCAGGGCATCATTTGCAAATTTCACTCAATAAAGAACTCACTGACTTACCCAATTTTAGGCGTTACAGTTACATCTCTGCATTTGGTGAAGGTTGGGGTTTATACTCAGAATATTTAGGTGTTGAAGAAGGGTTTTATCGAGACCCTTATAGCAACTTTGGCCGTTTAACCTATGAAATGTGGCGGGCTGCGCGACTAGTCGTTGATACAGGCATGCACGCTAAAGGTTGGAGTCGCCAGCAGGCGATCGACTTTATGGCCAGTAATACAGCGCTTTCAATGCACAACGTCACCACGGAAATCGATCGCTATATTTCTTGGCCGGGCCAAGCGTTATCATACAAAATTGGTGAATTAACCATAAAACGCTTGCGCGCCAAAGCTGAGAAAGCATTAGGAAAGGATTTTGATATCAGAAAGTTCCATGATGCTATTTTAGAAAATGGCTCCATCCCAATGACGGTACTAGAGCAAATGGTTGATGAGTTTATCACTCGCCAGCAGGCGAATATAGAAGAGACAAGCAAGGTATAAATTAAACAAACACTCAGAAATTAAATATTATTTTAGATTCAAACATACTGGCTTAATCACAATGCATTACATGAAATTTTCATCAGAATTAAAACTCGATACCAGCGAACAGCGACACTTTTGGCAGCAAGTACAGCAATCGAGTTTCTGTACTCCTGATAATATAAACATTGCCTATGCAATGATCGAACACCCCAATAAGCAACGCGCTATCGTGATCAGCAATGGCAGAGTTGAATCTTATTTAAAGTATCAAGAATTGATGTTTGATTTGTATCAACAAGGATTCAGCGTTTACGCTTTAGATCATCGAGGCCAAGGCTTATCAGATAGACTCACCCATAATCCATTTCAGGGTTATGTAGAAAACTTTAGCGATTACACTGCTGACTTGGCTCAATTTATCGAGCAAATAGTTAGTCCACAACAGCATGATGAGTTATTTTGTATCGCCCACTCAATGGGCTGTACCATCGCAAGTGATTACCTTAATCAATACCCACAAACATTTGCGGCAGCGGTATTCTCAGCACCAATGTTTGGTATACGGCTACCGTTTGCGAAATCACTTGTCCATTGGTTAGCTCAAAAACTTGATAACAATCGCCTTGAAGCAGGTAAAGTGCACAGTACGTTTGTGCTTGGTGGTACTCATTACAAACCCGATAGCTTTAAGCGAAATCTTCTCACTCATAGCCAATATCGCTACCAGCACTATCGCAACGTGTTTGAGGAAAATCCTCAGGTGCAATTGGGCTCGCCCACGAATCATTGGTTACTTGAAGCAATGAATGCGGCGCAGAGCACGATTAGCTATGCTAAAAACAGCCAAACCCCGATATTAATCTTGCAAGCTGAGAAGGATAGGATTGTATGTAACGAGTCACAAAATCAAACACTCAGTAATCATTGTCACAAAGTCGTCATTGAAGGCGCGTATCACGAGGTGTTTATTGAAAGTGATAAAATGCGTAATATTGCGCTTTCTTATGCTATCGATTTTATGGCACAACACTCAAAGATAGCTGAGTCTTAATCAATTGAATGATGTCGTCATTATCTAATGGCCTACTAATAATATAACCTTGGAACCAAGTACATTTTGCGTGTGTTAATAAATTAAGTTGCTGCTTATTCTCCACCTGTTTAGCCACAACAGGGAAATTTAATTTAGCTGCAAACTCAATAATAGCATTAACAATATTAAAGGTTTCAGGGTTAAATTCAATGTCTTCAAGGTAAACGGCTGCTAGTTTCACTTGTGAAAAACGAATACCTTGCAGCAAATAAACTGCACAAGATCCGCTGCCAAAATTATCCATCGCAATATTGATACCAAATCGTTGTAACTCAGCAATTTTGTTTTTAGCGACACTCGCATTTACCACAAACACATCTGCCGCTAATTCAAATTGAAGTAACGATGGAGATATTTGTGCCGCGTTAATTCGATTCATTATCACATTAGCAAAGTGATCTTGATGAAAATGGCGTGAAGATATATTTAACGACATTATGGGAATAGTTGCATTAGCTTGTTGAAGTGTTTTAATCATTTCACAAACTTGATCTAGCGCCCACAACTCTAACTCAAAGATACAGTCAGACAACTCAGCAGATGTAATAAACTTGCGTGGGCTAATGTAGCCATACTGCGGATGATACCAACGCATCAAGACTTCTACACTATTGAGCTGTCCAGCCTGATCGACAACGGGTTGATAGACTAAAGACATTTGCTGATTATGAATCGCAAGTTTCAATTCGTTTTGTAATTTAAATGGTTGAACCTGATGCTGAACAGATTCAGATTGATAAATAGCACAACCATTAGAACGGCTCTCTTTTGCTTGTTCTAAAGCGCTGTCGACACGAGCCAGTAATACTTGCGGCTCTAAAGACTCAATACCATCAAAAACAACTAATCCAATCCGAGCAGTAATGGATAAATTTTGATCTGAAATAGTAAAACTACGCCCAATGAACTGTCTAACTTCGCTTGCCAATGCTAGCGCACGCTTATTTGCTTGATCGATATCATTACCAAAGTTTTTGACTAAAAAGACAAATTCATCAGCACCAAGGCGTGCAACTTGGCCAACACTGGAAAAAGTAGCTGATAACCTTGCCGCTATCTGCATTAATAATCGGTCACCAAGCTGGCGTCCCAAGCCATCATTAATTAATTTAAAATTATCTAAATTAATCATCAACAGTGCAGAGAACTGGCCAGTTTCACGACTGAAAACTTGTAGATCGAACAGTTGATCAGCTAATAGGTCACGATTAATGATATCCGTAAGGCCGCTATGACTTTGTTTTTCATTGGTAATTGATTGATTTTTAACATCATCAGAAACATCTGTTATCGTACCAATAATACGCAGTGGCCGACCGAGTTCATCCCACTCAACAATTTTCCCACGATCAAGAATCCAAATATAACGGCCATCTTTATGGCGCAAACGGTAAACACTCTCATAATATTCATGTTGATTCTGAATGTAATTCTGTAGTGTATTTAAAACCTGTGCTTTATCATCGCGATGTAAACGAGATTCCCACACAGAATAATCATTATCGAGCTCATAAGGCTGATAGCCTATGATATCTTTCCAACGATCAGAAACAAACACATCACCAGTAGAAATACACCAATCCCAAATACCATTACGTGCCCCCTCAACAGCAAATAGCCAGCGTTGCTCAGCATCATTAAGACGCTTCTTACTTCGAGATAGTCGCCCATTAACTTGATTTAGATAATCTCGTAAGTTAACCAACTCAGTTGATGCACACACAATATCAGTATTAAAATCAGGTGAATCAAGGTTTTTGGCGGCTTGGCTTAATTGGCTCAATGGCCGAATAAGCAAATAGTGCAACATCACGCAAAATAACGACAGTAACAAAGCGCCTACGCCCCATATCTCCATAAAACGCTTTAAGAGACTATCAACAGCTTCAGCTAATATATTAGCAATGTCATATTCTAAGTAAATCAGTTCAACGGAGTTTGAATAACTGTAACGTGAATTCGCATTAACAGGGTAGTAGGCTTGGATAGATAGACGATCAAAGTTAACCTTTAAATAAGATTTATTATTGCTGACAACACTTCTATGCAAATCAGCAGAATAACCTTCTAACACATTGGTAGCATTACTTTCTCGCCAAATAATATGATTCGCAAATTGAATCTTACTATCTGAATCAAGGATCACATAGACCATCATATTCTGATCGGTTGAAACTAACGCAACCTCCTGCTCTATCCGTTCAGGATCTTGCATCAATATTGAAGATTCAACCACATGACGCATTCTGAATAAGTCTTTCTGTATTTGCTCTGATTGTCTTAATGCCAACTGATCATTTAGCTCAGCATGCTCATAAAAATACTCTCCAGATACTAAGCCGAAGTAGAGGGTGAAAACACACACAGGGACAATTATAGACAGAGAAATTTTTGGCAAACGAGGCAAAATAAACCCACCCAATTAAATATATGAAGATACGCTAACGGTTATCTTATCAACAAGTAAAGCAATAGTTATGAAGACGAATAACATATACAAAATAAAAAACTATTGATTTATTAGGAGCTTTAAATCGATCTACATACTCTACCTTGTTTCTGCTGTAAGTGTAATTTTATTTACCTAGATAAAACATGCACCATGACAATAAACACTCAGGATATTATTGGTGTAACGAACTCTAAAATAAATCAAACGAAACAACTTATTGCATAACGCTGAGCTTTATCTAATCAAACTGCAAAACAATGAGATGACTAGATTAACCATCTAACAGCCAAATGTGAACAAGTAGACAATAAGTTATTTACGTTAACTAAGGTTCAATGTTAGTCAGTTAGAACAAAAGCCTGATACATCAGTTTGTAGCGTACAGCCATCATCTCTCATCTGAGCATAACGATCATACAGCAATACTGGTTTACTTAATGTGCACAGGTAAACATCAGATAACTCAAAATATTTTAACTATAGACGTAAAATTACGGACACTCGCATGGGCATATCATCCACACGGGTCAATAGTTTAGGTCCAAGAACGGCTTTAAATCTCAAATTACAGACGTAAAAAAACCCGCTACATAATAGCGGGCTGTTTCACGACTCTTTCAAGTCAATTTGGCGCCTGGAAATAACTCACTTTCGCATGGGCATACTGGCCACACTGACTAATTGCTTAGGTTTAAGGCACAAAACAAAAAGGCCACCCGATTAAGGTGGCCTTGCTGTTTTATTTGGCGCCTGGAAATGACCTACTCTCGCATGTGCATATACATCCACACGGGTCAATGGTTTAGGTCCAAGAACGGCTTTCAGCCACAAATTGCAGACGTAAAAAAGCCCGCTACATAATAGCGGGCTGTTTCACGACTCTTTCAAGTCAAATAGGCGCCTGGAAATAGCCTACTCTCGTATGGGCATACTGGCCACACTGACTAATTGCTTAGGTTTAAGGCACAAAACAAAAAGGCCACTCGGTTAGAGTGGCCTTACTGTAGTATTTAGCGCCTGGAAATAACCGACTCTGGCATGGGCATATCAGCCACACTGACTAATTACTTAGGTTTAAGGCACAAAACAAAAAGGCCACCCTATTAAGGTGGCCTTGCTGTTTTATTAGGCGCCTGGAAATGACCTACTCTCGCATGGGGAGACCCCACACTACCATCGGCGATACTGTGTTTCACTTCTGAGTTCGGAATGGGATCAGGTGGTGCCACAGCTCTATGGTTTCCAGACAAATTTTGTTTATCTAACGCAGTATATTGCATTAAATAATAATTCGGAAAGCTGATTGCTTTATTGAGTCTCTCGCACTGCTTAAGCGCTTTATTCTAATACTAAGTCGTATCAGTAAAACCCATCTGGGTTGTATGGTTAAGCCTCACGGGTCATTAGTACAAGTTAGCTCAACGCCTCACAACGCTTACACACCTTGCCTATCAACGTAGTAGTCTCCTACGGCCCTTTAGAGAGCTTAAAGCTCTAGGGATGACTCATCTTGGGGCTCGCTTCCCGCTTAGATGCTTTCAGCGGTTATCGATTCCGAACGTAGCTACTGGGCAATGCCATTGGCATGACAACCCAAACACCAGCGGTTCGTCCACTCCGGTCCTCTCGTACTAGGAGCAGCTCCCTCAATCATCCAACGCCCACGGCAGATAGGGACCGAACTGTCTCACGACGTTCTGAACCCAGCTCGCGTACCACTTTAAATGGCGAACAGCCATACCCTTGGGACCGACTTCAGCCCCAGGATGTGATGAGCCGACATCGAGGTGCCAAACACCGCCGTCGATATGAACTCTTGGGCGGTATCAGCCTGTTATCCCCGGAGTACCTTTTATCCGTTGAGCGATGGCCCTTCCATTCAGAACCACCGGATCACTATGACCTACTTTCGTACCTGCTCGACGTGTATGTCTCGCAGTTAAGCTGGCTTATGCCATTGCACTAACCGTACGATGTCCGACCGTACTTAGCCAACCTTCGTGCTCCTCCGTTACTCTTTGGGAGGAGACCGCCCCAGTCAAACTACCCACCAGGCACTGTCCTCAACCCCGATAGGGGCCAGAGTTAGAACATCAAAACTACAAAGGGTGGTATTTCAAGATTGACTCCACTCAGACTAGCGTCCAAGCTTCAAAGTCTCCCACCTATCCTACACATGTAGGTTCAATGTTCAGTGCCAAGCTATAGTAAAGGTTCACGGGGTCTTTCCGTCTAGCCGCGGGTATACGGCATCTTCACCGCAATTTCAACTTCACTGAGTCTCGGCTGGAGACAGCGTGGCCATCATTACGCCATTCGTGCAGGTCGGAACTTACCCGACAAGGAATTTCGCTACCTTAGGACCGTTATAGTTACGGCCGCCGTTTACCGGGGCTTCGATCATGAGCTTCTCCGAAGATAACCCAATCAATTAACCTTCCGGCACCGGGCAGGCGTCACACCGTATACGTCATCTTGCGATTTTGCACAGTGCTGTGTTTTTGATAAACAGTTGCAGCCACCTGGTATCTGCGACTCCGTCAGCTTAGAGAGCAAGTCTCATCACCAACAGGAGCGTACCTTCTCCGAAGTTACGGTACCATTTTGCCTAGTTCCTTCAGCCGAGTTCTCTCAAGCGCCTTGGTATTCTCTACCCGACCACCTGTGTCGGTTTGGGGTACGATTCCCGCTAACCTGAAGCTTAGAAGATTTTCCTGGAAGCATGGCATCAACTACTTCATCACCTTAGTGACTCGTCATCAGCTCTCAGCCTGTACATTAAAGTACGATTTCCCGGATTTGCCTAAGAAATCAACCTACCACCTTAAACGCGGACTACCAACGCCGCGCTAGCCTAGCCTTCTCCGTCTCTCCATCGCAGTTAGCGGAAGTACAGAAATATTAATCTGTTTCCCATCGATTACGCCTTTCGGCCTCACCTTAGGGGTCGACTCACCCTGCCCCGATTAACGTTGGACAGGAACCCTTGGTCTTCCGGCGAGGGAGTTTTTCACTCCCTTTATCGTTACTCATGTCAGCATTCGCACTTCTGATACGTCCAGTGTGGGTTACCCCTTCACCTTCAACCGCTTACAGAACGCTCCTCTACCGCGCACTTCTAATGAAATGCACCCGTAGCTTCGGTGGTATGTTTAGCCCCGTTAAATCTTCCGCGCAGGCCGACTCGACTAGTGAGCTATTACGCTTTCTTTAAATGATGGCTGCTTCTAAGCCAACATCCTAG
This sequence comes from Shewanella vesiculosa, assembly GCF_021560015.1. Taxonomy (NCBI): domain Bacteria; kingdom Pseudomonadati; phylum Pseudomonadota; class Gammaproteobacteria; order Alteromonadales; family Shewanellaceae; genus Shewanella; species Shewanella vesiculosa. The sequence goes on from NZ_CP073588.1 coordinate 3,488,881, forward strand.
CTGTCTAAGCCTTCCCACATCGTTTCCCACTTAACATACACTTTGGGACCTTAGCTGACGGTCTGGGTTGTTTCCCTTTTGACAACGGACGTTAGCACCCGCTGTCTGTCTCCCGAGTAGTACTCATTGGTATTCGGAGTTTGCAAAGGGTTGGTAAGTCGGGATGACCCCTAGCCTTAACAGTGCTCTACCCCCAATGGTATTCGCTCGAGGCGCTACCTAAATAGCTTTCGAGGAGAACCAGATATCTCCGAGTTTGATTGGCCTTTCACCCCCAGCCACAAGTCATCCGCTCATTTTTCAACATAAGTCGGTTCGGTCCTCCAGTTGATGTTACTCAACCTTCAACCTGCCCATGGCTAGATCACTCGGTTTCGGGTCTACACCTTGCAACTAAACGCGCAGTTAACACTCGGTTTCCCTACGGCTCCGCTATTCGCTTAACCTCGCTACAAAATGTAAGTCGCTGACCCATTATACAAAAGGTACGCAGTCACGGTCTCAAGAACCGCTCCCACTGCTTGTACGTACACGGTTTCAGGTTCTATTTCACCCCTCACAGGGGTTCTTTTCGCCTTTCCCTCACGGTACTGGTTCACTATCGGTCAGTCAGGAGTATTTAGCCTTGGAGGATGGTCCCCCCATATTCAAACAGGATGTCACGTGTCCCGCCTTACTCGTTTTCATCTATGGTTAGTTTTCGTGTACGGGGCTATCACCCTGTGCCGCTGAGCTTTCCAACTCATTCCACTAACACCCCATAGACTTAAGGGCTAATCCCCGTTCGCTCGCCGCTACTAGGGGAATCTCGGTTGATTTCTTTTCCTCCGGGTACTTAGATGTTTCAGTTCCCGGGTTTGCCTCACAACACTATGTATTCATGTTGTGATACATGCTTATGCATGGGTTTCCCCATTCGGATATCGTTAGCTCAAATGCTTATTACTAGCTCGCCAACGCTTTTCGCAAGTTATTACGTCCTTCATCGCCTCTGACTGCCAAGGCATCCACCGTATACGCTTGGTCACTTAACCATACAACCCAAATGAGTTTCACTTACGTGAACTCTGGGTCATATCATGACCAGCTGGTTTTTACTTGTCTCACCTCCGGGTAGGAAGTGGACTCGCCTTAGTTTTTTAGAATATTCAAGACACTTAAACAGTGTTTTGAGAACTCAAGTGTTAATGCTTTCGCATTAACGTTTTTCGCACTAACGTAATCACACAAACGACAACGAATCATCATCTATGCGCCTTTAGTTAGTACTATCAGCTTTCCAAATTTTTAAAGAACAACACTTAACCGGCTTGCGGTGTGTTTTACTCACCTTCCGAAGAAGTTAACAAGTAATCTGTGTGAACACTCACATGCATCGCTGCACTTTAGGTATTGAGTTAGTCGTATAGGTAAGGAGGTGATCCAGCCCCAGGTTCCCTAGGGCTACCTTGTTACGACTTCACCCCAGTCATGAACCACAAAGTGGTGAGCGTTCTCCCGAAGGTTAAACTACCCACTTCTTTTGCAGCCCACTCTCCCATGGTGTGACGGGCGGTGTGTACAAGGCCCGGGAACGTATTCACCGTGGCATTCTGATCCACGATTACTAGCGATTCCGACTTCACGGAGTCGAGTTGCAGACTCCGATCCGGACTACGACGTACTTTGTGAGATTAGCTCCACCTCGCGGCTTTGCAACCCTCTGTATACGCCATTGTAGCACGTGTGTAGCCCTACTCGTAAGGGCCATGATGACTTGACGTCGTCCCCACCTTCCTCCGGTTTATCACCGGCAGTCTCCCTAGAGTTCCCACCATTACGTGCTGGCAAATAAGGATAGGGGTTGCGCTCGTTGCGGGACTTAACCCAACATTTCACAACACGAGCTGACGACAGCCATGCAGCACCTGTCTCACAGTTCCCGAAGGCACAAGTCCATCTCTGGTCTCTTCTGTGGATGTCAAGAGTAGGTAAGGTTCTTCGCGTTGCATCGAATTAAACCCATGCTCCACCGCTTGTGCGGGGCCCCGTCAATTCATTTGAGTTTTAACCTTGCGGCCGTACTCCCCAGGCGGTCTACTTAATGCGTTAGCTTGGGAGCCCAGTGACTAAGTCACCAAACTCCGAGTAGACATCGTTTACGGCGTGGACTACCAGGGTATCTAATCCTGTTTGCTCCCCACGCTTTCGTGCATGAGCGTCAGTCTTTGTCCAGGGGGCCGCCTTCGCCACCGGTATTCCTCCAGATATCTACGCATTTCACCGCTACACCTGGAATTCTACCCCCCTCTACAAGACTCTAGTTCGCCAGTTCCAAATGCAATTCCCAGGTTGAGCCCGGGGATTTCACATCTGGCTTAACAAACCGCCTGCGCACGCTTTACGCCCAGTAATTCCGATTAACGCTCGGACCCTCCGTATTACCGCGGCTGCTGGCACGGAGTTAGCCGGTCCTTCTTCTGTAGGTAACGTCACAGCAATGTGCTATTAACACATCACCTTTCCTCCCTACTGAAAGTGCTTTACAACCCGAAGGCCTTCTTCACACACGCGGCATGGCTGCATCAGGGTTTCCCCCATTGTGCAATATTCCCCACTGCTGCCTCCCGTAGGAGTCTGGGCCGTGTCTCAGTCCCAGTGTGGCTGATCATCCTCTCAGAACAGCTAGGGATCGTCGCCTTGGTGAGCCATTACCTCACCAACTAGCTAATCCCACCTAGGTTCATCCAATCGCGGAAGGCCCGAAGGTCCCCTCCTTTCCCCCGTAGGGCGTATGCGGTATTAGCAGTCGTTTCCAACTGTTATCCCCCTCGACTGGGCAGATCCCTAGGCATTACTCACCCGTCCGCCGCTCGTCACCTCAGGAGCAAGCTCCCTTGTGTTACCGCTCGACTTGCATGTGTTAGGCCTGCCGCCAGCGTTCAATCTGAGCCATGATCAAACTCTTCAATTAAAGTTTTTTGAATCTTGCGATTCGGCTCAATGAATTCTGATTGCTTATCTCACCGAAGCGAAATAAGTCTTTGTACATATTACTATGAACATTCATCGTTGCATTGAGTGTAAATTTTTTGATTGCCAACATTCCGAAGAACAGAAGACAATTTCGAATAACTCAATACCTGTGAATGTCCACACAGATTTCTTGTTTAGATTGTTAAAGAACGTGATGTCGATTTTTCAGACATCGCCGTAAGACGCTAGGTCGTTGGCTTGGGGTGCGTATTCTACGCTTTCCCGTGTCGGCGTCAAGTGTTTTTTCAAACTTTCTTTTCGCCTTGAATCCAGTGATATTAACCACTTAACTCAACCCAACTCGGTGACCGCTTTCGCTGTCTGCCGTGTCAGTGGATGCGCATTATAGGCACCACAAGATTTTGTGCAAGGCCTTTTTTGAGGTTATTTGTTATTTTCGGCTTGTTTGCGGATAATTTAGCCTGACCAGCTAGTTTTTAAGCATTATACTGTCACAAACCATGAATATATAAGGATTGTTATGTCTACTAATGTAAGAACTTACCAAGGAATTCACCCCAATTTGGCTGATAACGTCTATGTTGATGAGTCTGCGGTACTTGTGGGCGATATAAAACTAGACCATGACGCAAGTGTTTGGCCATTAGTTGCCGCCCGTGGAGATGTGAATAAAATCCGCATTGGTAAACGCAGTAATGTTCAAGATGGCAGTATATTGCATGTCACGCGTAAATCGCCTTCTAACCCTGAAGGAAATCCCTTGATTATCGGTGACGATGTGACTATTGGTCATAAGGCAATGTTGCATGGCTGCAAGATTGGTCATCGTGTATTAATAGGAATGGGTGCGATCTTACTTGATGGGGCCATAGTAGAAGATGACGTGATTGTTGGTGCGGGTTCATTAGTACCACCCAATAAAGTTTTGCAGAGTGGTTATTTGTATGTTGGCAGTCCTTGTAAACAAGTTCGTCCTTTAACTGACGCAGAACGTGCCTTCTTGCCAATATCTGCAGATAACTATGTTCGTTTAAAAAATGAATACTTAGTGGATTTACAGCAATAGAGAAACGCCATATAAGCGGTATAGATCTGTGTGAAGCTGGTCTATATCGTTTTAAGTTTTGTCTAAATGAGTTATTCAACACATTTATATTATTGGCTTAACCACTATAGTGATGAACAAGATAGAGAGTTATTAACACATACAGTATGATTTATACTGCCATTATCGTACGAATGCTGATCACTAGGGTTAAATTAGTAGAGGCGACGACTTAACTTGATATAAAACCGACACGATGTTTAATCGTTAAGTCGTTTTAGCTATTTATAACCCAGGATGTTTGAAGTGAATACCAGAGGTCAGATTAATAATAAACACATCGCCTATGTCGATTTTACCAGTCATCTACTGTTGCTTGCAGTACCTTTATCGCTGTTTATTATTATCTTCACATTCGCCATACCTAATAATTCGTTCTTTTATCTATCTCTATTGCTTGTTTGTGCTGTTTACACACTGAGTTATGGCATCGCTTATTACATTCATAAACAGAATATTTTGCGGCTTTGGCAGCATTTAGAGCAAGTTATCCATATTAACGACACTACTTATGAGTTAGTTAATTTATCGAGCCAATACAATTCTGAAAATGCCTTCTTAGACGCCCTACTACAAAAAGCGGTTATTGCTATAAATGATGCCGAAATGGGCAGTATGATTTTGGTTGATAAGAACACCAGTAGATTACAATTTTAATCGGTTGTGGGCTTAGATTTAGAGGCTTTGCGAAAAATAAATTTTACTTTAGAGGAAACCTTTCAATTTCGAAGCACGAATGGGCGCTGTGATAAAGCCGTTGTGATTAACAATATGAAAAACATCAATGCTAAAAGTACTCTCACTAGCGATGATCAACATGCACTCTTACATGCTTCAACAAAGCCGATTTGCTCAACCTTATCGAGCCCTATACGCATTGACGGTAAACTTTATGGAATGATGAATTTAGACAGTAGCAAGATGGAAGCCTTTGGTGATTATGATATAAATCTGGTTAATATTCTTACATCAGAAGCAGCTAATGCAATTTCACTGTATCAGAAGTCTAAAAAAATCGAAATCATGGCTGATTATGATGGACTAACTGAGCTATATAACCGGAAGAAATTTGATAGCGCGATTTTACAATGGCAACATGAGCCAGACTTAGTCAGCTACATTATTATTTTAGATATGGATAATTTAAAGCCGCTAAATGACCAACATGGACATCAGGCGGGTGACGATGCATTAAAAGCCTTTGCGCAATCATTAAAAAAGCTATGGCACTCTGAATTTTTGCTTGCTCGTTATGGTGGCGATGAATTTGTTGCATTATGCCGTGGCCCTATAGAAACCATTGAAAAACAAATCAGCCAATTGCAACAAGACTTAGCGGCTTTATCGCCGGGAATTCACTTTAGTTTCGGGATTGCGCACTATGTTCAAGATTGGGCAAGCGCCTTTAAGCAGGCGGATAACAATATGTACATCCAGAAAGGTCTCAAAAAAAGGCCGGCTGCGGAAGATTGCGCAACTAACAAGATAAATCATACTCATTAGGCACATCACCACACCACTATAATCTCACCGCTGTCGTTAAAAGCCTCTTGTTCAATAAGACTTTCCGCTTTGTCTTCTAAATCAAAACGGCATTGCTCAAATAAACCGGCGGCATTATGTTGACTTACGTCTTGATGATCACAGAGCTTGCTGATAATACCGAAGCTAGCAAAACAGTTAATATTCATGCCCTGCAGCTGCGCAATGAACCTTACTTGATTCGTTTCAATAAACAGCTGATCGGAAAAAATTACGCTTTGATTCATTAATCAGCTACCTTTTGCATCATTGATTCTCGTAGTTGTCGCATAACTGAAGCGGTTTCAGGAACGACATCACGCCATAAGCTAAAACTCTTTGCAGCTTGGCCGACTAACATACCTAAACCATCAGCGGTTTTGTGTGCATGTAGATCTTGAGCCCACTGGTTAAATACAGTGGTTTGGCGGCTATAAGTCATGTCATAACAATCAGTGGTTTCATCAACAATAACACTCGGAAGAGCAATTAACTGCCCCGATAAACCAGCTGAAGTTGAATTAATCACTAAATCAAATGGAGATTTGAGGTCATCAATGGGTTTAGCAAAAAAATTACCATATTCATTAAATAAACTTTGAAGCTGCACTGCTTTTTCGTGGGTCCGGTTACAAATAACGAGCTGAGCCACATTGTGCTGTAAAATAGGCAAAATGCAGCCTCTTGCCGCGCCACCAGCACCCACCAGTAACACTCGTTTACCTTTTAAGGAGCCAAACAGCATTTCGAGGTCATTAACCAAACCAATGCCGTCAGTATTATCACCACCAATTCTGCCATCGGGCAAATTAAACAAGGTATTGACTGCGCCCGCGAGTTTAGCCATCTCACTGAGCTCGTCGCACATGGCAAACGCCTGCTCTTTAAAAGGCGCAGTAACATTGGCACCTTTTCCACCATCGGCAAAGAATGCCGTTAACCAAGAGTCAAATTGATCGACCGGTGCGAGAATAGCTTCATAGCTTAAGTCTTGCTGAGTTTGCTTGGCAAACTCAGTATGTATAAATGGTGACTTACTTTGGGCTATTGGGTTACCAAATACAGCATACTTATCTGTCATTCGCTTTTTCTCTTCATTAACGATTTAGGGAAACGTCCCACGTAAATCGTGAGATGTTATCGGCTATAGGCTTCAGGCATTGCCGTTTTATGCAAATAGCGGTCACGAAGCTTGTCTTGACGACTGTCTGTGCTTTGCTCCTCACCTGCAATCCACATCTTTTGCACCTTACTGCTAAACTCGAACGGATCGCCGCTCCATAACACTAAATCTGCAGACTTGCCGACCGCAATCCGCCCAGAGTCTAAATGAAAAATATCCGCCACATTTGCCGTCACAGCAGCAAGGGCATCATCATAATTCATCCCATTAGCAACCGCATTACCAGCACTAAAACGTAGTGCGTAAATACCATGACTATCACCAGGTAATGCAATGGCTACTTTGACACCCGCGTTTGCCAGTTTACCTGCATTTTCGAGAGAATTATGCAATGCATCGAAACTTTCTGGTAAGTTACGCATGCTATCAATAACCACGGGAATGTTGGCTTGCGCTAGCTTATCAGCCACTAATACAGCATCTGCAGCATTGACCAGGATAAGATCTATGCCTAAGTCTTGTTTAAGTTTAATTAAATGCAAAATATCGCTGGCACGGTCGACGTCGATAATTAATGGTTTTTCACCCGCGAGTACCGCGTGAATAATCTCATCTTCACGACTTGGCACTTCGCTATCATCTTCAGCAGTTTTTTTCGTTTTACTCTTTTTTGCTTGCGCTTTTTTAGCATCTTCAAGTTTATGGATCAATTGCTGCATTCCTGCTGCACGAGAGCCTTCTTCTTTAGCACCTAATGCAACAACTAATCCGGTGTTAGCGGCCAGTATACTGTCCCAATCACCACTTAAGTCTACGGTAAATGTTTGTCCTGCAAAAATGCCTTCGCCACCGCCTGATGACACTACATTACGAGTTATCCCGCCTTTGCGAGCAAATGGCACTGAAGATGCCTTGGGGTTGTAAGCTAAACTAGGATCGAAAACAACATCGGCTTCTTTTTCGTAAGCATCACGTGAAGATGCTACCGCACCAATTTCCACTAAGCCCAAATCATTCATGCTAGCAATAAAACCAGGTGTTAAAATTGCCCCCTTGGCATCGATAATGGTGTCAGCAGTCGGTAATAGAGGATTAATAGCCACAATTTTACCGTCTTCAATCACAACCGAAGCATCTTTTAATACACCTTGTTCGGTGGCGGTATGCACGGTGGCATGAATAATGGCAATAGTTTCAGCCTTAACAGCGCTAGTCACTAAAGCAAGACTCATTGATAAACTCAAAGCAAGCGCAGATTTGTTAAATAATGTCATTGTCTTGCTCCTTATTCCTGACCTAACATAAAGTCACTTTGTGCCTGATAGGCAGGGTCTTGGCGGTCATACACTTTTGCACCATCAATAAATACCTGTTCAGCTTGAGCGTATACGCTAAACGGATTGGTATTCCATAAAACCACATCTGCATTTTTACCCTTTTCGAGTGAACCAGTCTTATCGCTAATACCCAATGATTTTGCTGCGTTAGCAGTAATCCAGCCAATCACGTGCTCAGCTTTTAAGTTAAAGCCGTTAGCATTTGCGTTATGCATGATTTTTGCTGTTTCTTGATTAAGGCGCTGTATGGTTACGCCAGAGTCTGAGTGCACGACAGCACAAGAGTTTTTAACCGCATCGACCATAGCAACATTTTCAAGCACCATGTCGTATGCTTCGAGTTTAAAGCCCCACCAATCTGGCCACATAGCAGCACAATTACCATTCTCAGCAAGTAAATCGGCAATTTTATAAGCTTCTACAGCATGATGGAATGTACCGGCGTGATAACCGAACTCCTTACCTAGGTCGATCATCATTGCCATTTCTTCAGCTTTGTAACAATGGTTGTGAATTAAAATATCACCTTCAAGCACACCTTTTAGAGTGTCTTTCATTAAGTCGCGCTCTGGTGCTACAGGGTTCTTACCTGCGGCATAGTCAGCATCATATTTATCCCAAGCACGTTTGTATTCTGTTGCTTGAATAAACGCTGTACGGTACCCCGCCATATTACCCATACGAGTCATAGGTAATTCGTTACGGCTACCATATAAAGATTTAGGATTTTCACCACAGGCCATTTTCAATCCATAAGGCGCAGCTGGGAACTTCATCGCTTGCATGGTTGTCGCGGGAACATTTTTGAGTGTCACCCCACGGCCCCCAATTAGGTTAGCCGAACCCGGTAAAATTTGTAGCGTAGTGATACCACCTTCTCGGGCACGATTAAACCCAGGGTCTTGTGGCCATACACTATGCTCTGCCCATACCTCAGCGGTTACTGGGTTGGTCATTTCGTTGCCATCATTGTGTGACTCAGCATTCGGGCTTGGATACACGCCTAAATGTGAATGGACATCAATAATACCTGGAGTAATCCACTTACCCTTGGCATCGATTACAACAGCACCTGCAGCGGATAGCTGTTGACCAACTGCACTAATTTTTCCGTCTTTTATCAATACATCAGCATCATCAATACGCTCACCAGTACCGGTTAATACAATGGCATTTTTAAGCAGTGTGGTTGAATTAGGTAATATTTGATAAGTACTAGGATACGGATTGGTATTGATTGTGATTTTAGGGTCTTGTTGTGCTGGGCTACAACCTACAATTACAGTTGATAGCGCTACAGCAACCAATGAAGGCATTACTTTTGCCATTTGGCTCTCCTTTTTATTTTTCACCCAATCTAACCAAGTTAACTGCTGAAATACAGCCTAATCGTTAAATAATTGGTATCAAAACGTTAACAAAAAAAATAATCCATCGATGGTAATGATTTCGATATAATAACTTCGTCCCCCCTAATAACTGACAATATGAACTGGTTACGTAAATTATTCACTAAACAGCAAGCCGTTGATGACAGAGATACCACACAGTCAAATGCCTACGACCTTATTGGTGGCGACAAGGTGATCCGTGCAATTGCCCATGACTTTTATCAACAAATGCAAACACGTCCCGAAACTCAAGCATTATTAGCGATGCATCGTTCGCCAATACAAGCGTCTGAACAAAAACTGTATGAGTTCTTAAGTGGTTGGTTGGGTGGTCCGCAACTTTATCAGCAAAAACATGGTCACCCGGCGTTGCGAGCAAGGCACATGCCCTTCGCGATTGATGAATCGATGCGTGATCAGTGGTTAATTTGTATGCGTGCTGCGATCACCAACGCAATAAAAAAGCCTGAACATCAACAAGTGATTATTCAGGCTATTTCGACTTTAGCAGACAATATGCGTAACCGATGACTCATTAGTGCGACATGGCAAGTATTAAGATTGGACTAACCAATCTTGAGGTTTTAGGTAGGTGTCATACAGTTCTGCTTCTGGGCTACCTTGTTCAGGAGTAAATGCATATTCCCAACGCACCAATGGCGGCATCGACATTAAAATAGATTCAGTCCGACCGCCTGTTTGTAGACCAAATAAGGTGCCACGATCATAGACCAAGTTAAACTCAACATAGCGACCACGGCGATAAAGCTGGAACTGGCGTTCGTCATCGCCATATTCTAACTCTTTGTTGCGTTCGACTATCGGCGCATAAGCGTCAATAAAGCCGTTGCCTACCGCTTGCATAAACTCAAAGCTTCGCTCAAAACCTGGTTCGTTAAGATCATCAAAAAACAATCCACCGACACCACGGGTTTCATTACGATGCGGTAAGAAGAAGTACTCATCACACCATTTTTTGTACTTTGGATAAACATCTTCACCAAATGGATCGCAAATATCTTTAGCCGTTTGATGCCAACTAACCACATCTTCTTTAAATGGATAGTAAGGGGTTAAATCAAACCCGCCACCAAACCACCACACAGGATCAGCGCCCTCTTTACTGGCAATAAAAAAACGCACGTTAGCATGAGTCGTCGGTATATAAGGATTATTAGGGTGAATAACCAATGACACCCCCATAGCTTCAAAACTGCGGCCAGCTAACTCTGGACGATGAGCAGTGGCCGATGCGGGCATAGCCGCCCCCATCACATGGGAAAAGTTAACGCCGGCTTGCTCAAACACTTGGCCTTGAGTTAATACTCGGCTCGTGCCGCCACCACCTTCTTCACGTTCCCATGAATCGGCTTTGAAGCTGGCTTTACCATCGAGTTGCTCTAAACGCTGACAAATATTTTGCTGTAATGCTAACAAAAAGGATTTTACTTTTTGCACGTCGGGTACTTGAGAACGGTTGTTTGACATAGTATTAGCTTCCACTGCGAATAATTTTACCACTGCGGGCATCAATAATGGTTGATGGCTGACGCTGTTCGCCCAGCTTACCTAAAATCAATGCATCAATTTTATCACTAAAATCTGTGATGATATTTTGTGCATCGACGACCGGTGGCTCACCGGCTAAATTGGCACTTGTCGATACTAAGGGCTTATTAAGGGTGTTACATAACTCTCGCACCACAGGATGTGCTGATATGCGCACAGCTATCGAATCAAATTCACCGCAGAGTAATTTAGATACATGCGGTTTTATTGGCATCACAAAAGTGAAGGGCCCTGGCCACTTTGATTGGGCAAACTGCAACTGCTGCTCCGTTAGCTGAGTCAAATCAAGATAAGGTAGAAGTTGCTCAAATGAACTGGCGACCAAGATTAAGCCTTTCTGCCAAGGACGTTGCTTTACGGCCAATAACTTTTCGATAGCACTGTCGTTATCAGGATCACAGCCTAAACCAAATACCGCTTCAGTAGGATAAGCAATAACTCCACCTTGATTGATAACGGAGACGACAGCAGCTGGCTGCAATTGCAACATGGAATTTCCTCGCATCATTTTAATGGTGTAAGCGAAAACTATAAAGCTCGCTTATATTTACAGGATTTTTGCGGACATTCAACTCGACTACCCGCAGCACCTTTACGTTCAACTAAAATCCCGAAGCCACAATCAGGACAAGCTTCATTGTAGGGAGGATAGTTTACGATAAACTTACATTTTGGATAGGCACTGCAAGCAAAAAAAGTCTTACCATAACGACTAGTACGAGATTCAAGGTGACCTTTAGCACACAGAGGACAAGTCAATTTTTCGGCTTGATGAGTATGATCGTGCTTTTCAATATGAGTACATTCAGGGTAGTGAGTGCAACCGATAAAAATACCAAACCAGATTTAACCGCAAGCTCATGACCACACTGCGGACACTGCGACCCACTAATAACTTGAGTCTCTAACGACTCATGTTGCACTAATGGGCGAGTATAATCGCAACTGGGATAATTATTACAGCCAACAAAACTGCCATGCTTACTGTGTTTAACCGACAGTTCAGATCCACAAACAGGACAAAGTTCAAACTCTTTCTCCAATGCATGCTCGTGGGCAGTAAACAACTGCTGATCAATTTTCGACATCGTGCTCTCAATGAATGATATTGTGAAGATCTAAAAAAGGAGGCTAAGCCTCCTTTGTGTTATGAGTGTAAGCGCCCTTCTGGCTGCTCAAAGATTAAATCTTCCATTTGCTCGTAGGCGGACTCATTTCCAGGCACATTAAATAGTACCATTAATACTACCCATTTGAGATCTTCTAACACTAAAGCGGTTTCGTCTAACTCCATGACACGGTCAATAACCATTTCACGAGTTTCAACACTGAGTACTTGGATCTGCTCTAAAAACAGTAAAAAACCACGACACTCAACATCTAACTTGTCCATTTCCGCTTTAGTATAAATACGGAATGAATGTTGGGCGTGATTACACAAGTACGGTTTATCACTCTCTTGAAGATCGGCAAGGTGCTCTAACCAAGAAAGTGCTTTTATAATATCAACTTGATGAAACCCTGCACGGGTTAACTCTTTCGTGAGTTCATCTTCATCAACTAATAGCTCAATTTCACTATGAACATAATTTTCAAATAAATACATGAGGATATCGAACATGGCTAACTCCTCTTTAGTCTGACGTAACCACCGGGCACTGCTGCAACCCACCCTTGTAACTCAAGTTCAAGCATTTGTATTAACACCAGATCTATTGGTTTTCCACTATCCTCAACCACGGCATCGACTGCAGTTGTTTCATAACCTACACTAGCTAACAGCGGATGAAATGGCAAATCACAAATAGCATTATCCTGTATATGGTGCCGTAGATGCAATTGTTCAAGGTGATAATCGGATAAACAGCTTAATTCTTCTATTATATCGGCAGCAGACTCGACAAGTTTTGCCCCATTTTTAATTAAATCATGACAACCTTGGCTATAACCGCCTAATACTGATCCTGGCACAGCAAACACTTCACGATTTTGTTCCATTGCCAGCCGAGCACTAATTAACGAACCACTTTTACGACTAGCCTCCACCACAACAGTGCCCAAGCTTAAACCACTAACAATACGATTACGCCGAGGAAAATTCCCCCGCAAAGGGCCCTATATCAGGCCAATATTCACTGATCACACAACCAGTATTGGTAATGTCTTGATACAAATTTAGATGACGCTTTGGGTATATGCACTCTACCCCACAACCCAGTACAGCCATGGTCGTTCCATTAATCGCTAAAGTCGCTTTATGAGCAGCACCATCAATACCCGTCGCCATACCACTGGTAATGGCAAACCCTTGGCTAGCTAAATGACGAGCCAGATCTGCGGCCATATCTAATCCACCCGGGAGGCATTTCGACTACCGACAATAGCGACACTAGGTAATACCAGCGATTCTATTGACCCTTTAACAAATAATACCTGTGGAGGATCGCTAATTTGTGCAAGCAATGGAGGGTAAAGCGGATCAGAGAGGGTCACAATATAGTGATTAGGCTGTGAATCAAGCCAGGTTAAAGCTTGTTCTACCTTGTTAAAGTCAATATGGCATTTAGCCAACAAGCTTGCTGGTAGCGGCAAAGCCTGTGGTTCAAATTCAAGACGTTGGCGAATTTCTTCAACGTCCATTTGAGTTAATAATTGTTGAACCCGAGCCGGTCCTAGCCCAGATACTGCACAAACAACTAACCAGTCAACCAACTTATCTGAAATTATTCACCTTTTATGGTCAGTGGGTCGGGTTTCATCAGTTTATCGCCAACACGAACAGGACGATCATTAAACATAATCAAGCCTAAGCTAGTCTTATCAAAAACTTTAAAAATCATCAAATTACCATGAAAAACATCCGGCATTTTATACTCAATATCGTCTGAGAAATTCGCCAATAATTTATCGTAAGAGGAGCGGTCAATGGGGCGAACAGGATTGCCATCATTATCAATAATAATGTTTTCGCCATCACGATACATTGAAAAAACATGTCCAGTCTCAACGCCATCATCGGCGCCACGATCAAGGTAAACGACATCTAACTTACCGGCTTCACGGATGTTACCTATAGTACCGATAATTGAAGTAGCAACATTTAAGTCCGCCGCCTTCGGAATGAAATAAGCCGACATTAACGCTTCATCTTCCACTGGCGCAACATGATAGCCACCTTTAGTCTCGCGTAAACTGCTGAGTAATTTAACTTTTGAAACTGCACCAGACTCAATGACCCGCCCGCTAGAAGCCAAAATAATTTCTTGGCCTAATAATTCACCGCTATCAGCAGCAAAAAACTCACGCCCTGTTTGGTACATTGCAACCTTTAGGCCTTGCTCCAGCTGCGCGTTGACATAAACAATATCATCCACCACATGATGAATTGATGGGCTTTCACCGCTCATTACAATTGGTAATCCTGATAACCAAGTCGGATCTACCACTCTATTTTGTACCAAATAAGGTTTAATTAATGCCAGATCAACCGCCGGGATCGGGCCATCCTTAGACTCTACACGGCCTTCAGGACTTTTTTTAACATGTTGCTTAACCACTAAACGAGGCTGACCATCGATAAAGACTAATGTCAGTCTATCGCCTGGATAAATAAGATGTGGGTTGGCAATTTGCGGATTAACTCCCCACAATTTAGGCCAACGCCAAGGATCATTTAAAAAATATCCGGAGATATCCCACAATGTATCGCCTTTTTTAACGACATACGTGTCAGGATGCCCCGCCTTTAAAGTTAATGTATCAGCGTGGGCCACAAAAATATTTAATGATAAAAAAGCAAGTAAAAGTAAGCGTTTCATGGTGCGGTCCATGTTGTTTAGCTCTTTATTAGAGCTTTTTACTGTTATTGAAAGGCGGTAAGGATTAAAATTACCCTTATCGCAATAGCCAGTATAGCTAACTGGCTGAAATTTGACAGACTTGTTAAGAGTTTATATATGCCATTACTTAATGTTTTACGCTTTCCAGATGAACGTTTACGCACTATTGCTCAGCCTATAACGGATTTCGGTCCAGAGCTACAGACACAAATAGATAACATGCTAGAAACAATGTACCAAGAAAAAGGAATTGGTCTGGCAGCAACTCAAGTGGATTTTCATCAGCAACTGATTGTGATGGATCTACAAGATGATGTTGAACGACCGACTATTTTTATTAATCCACAAATTGTCGCGAGCAGCGGTGACTTGGCTAATGAAGAAGGTTGCTTATCGGTACCTGGGATTTACGCTAAAGTTGATCGCGCCGAGTTTGTCACCTTAAAAGCACTAGATCGTCACGGTAAAGAGTTTACCGTTGAAGCTGATGAGTTGTTTGCTATTTGTATTCAACATGAAATGGATCACTTAAAAGGTAAGTTATTTGTCGATTATTTATCGCCATTGAAACGCCAACGCATTAAAACTAAGCTTGAAAAAGAAGCTCGTTTAGATGCTAGAGAAGCATAGGAATAAATTTGAAACCGTTAAAAATTATCTTTGCCGGTACTCCGGATTTCGCGGCTGGCCATTTACAGGCACTCATAGACTCAGAACATGAGGTGATTGCAGCTTATACCCAACCCGACAGACCTGCTGGGCGAGGTAAGAAACTCACAGCAAGCCCAGTAAAAGATTTGGCGTTAAAAAATGGAATCGCCGTATTCCAACCCAGCTCATTGCGAAATGAAGAGGCGCAAGCAGAATTAGCCAGCCTTAACGCAGATATCATGGTGGTGGTTGCTTACGGATTGATTTTACCAAAGATAGTACTTGATACCCCGCGCTTAGGCTGTATCAATGTTCACGGTTCAATTTTACCGCGCTGGCGCGGAGCGGCACCAATCCAACGGGCATTATGGGCTGGTGATACACAAACCGGTGTCACCATTATGCAGATGGATATTGGCCTAGACACTGGTGATATGCTGCTCAAAACGCATTTACCGATCGAAGATACCGATACCTCAGCCAGCCTTTATGAAAAACTCGCCGAGCAAGGGCCAAAAGCCTTAGTACAGGCACTGTTTGGATTAAGTGAAGGTAGCCTAAAAGCAGAAAAACAAGATGAAACATTGGCTAACTATGCTGAAAAGTTGTCAAAAGAAGAAGCGCGTCTTGATTGGCACAAAAGTGCTAAGCAATTATGGCAAGAAATTCGTGCATTTAATCCTTGGCCAGTAAGCTACTTTGAGCATCAACAAAGTAGCATAAAAGTGTGGCAGGCAGATTACAGTCCAGAACTCTGCTCACAAGCGCCAGGGACCATTATAGCCGCGACCAAACAAGGTATTGAAGTCGCCACGGCAGATGGTAAGTTAATCATTAAAACCATGCAGCTGCCTAATAAAAAGCCGCTTGATGTGGCCGATATTCTCAATGCTCGTGGTGATTGGTTTACTGCTGGTATATGTATAAACCAAGAGGCCAACTAGCATGAATGTGCGCGCATTAGCAGCCAAAACGATTTATGAAGTACTTGAAAAAGGTATCTCATTATCGGTCGCACTACCCGATCAGCAACAACACCTCGACAATGGCAAAGACAAAGCCTTACTGGCAGAATTATGTTATGGCGTAATGCGCCAATTACCCCAGTTAGATAAATGTGTAAGTGATTGTTTGGCAAAGCCCTTTAAAGGTAAACAACGTATATTGCATCAATTGTTGATTGTCGGTTGTTACCAGCTTTACTTTACTCGTATACCGGCACATGCGGCGATTTCTGAAACGGCAGAAGCCTGCAGACAGCTTCGTTTTGATGGTTTAGTAAAAGTAGTCAATGGTGTATTGCGGACTATTCAGCGTCAAGACGCCGAACTAAATACTGACTCTGACACCTTACGCTTTAACACTCCGGCTTGGTTTATTAAACGCTTACAACAAGCTTATCCTGACAAATGGCAACATATTATTGAGCAGAGCCACCAGCGTCCACCAATGTGGCTGCGCAATAATCAGCAGTTACAAACACGTGACACTTATTTAGCGGCATTAGCTCAATACGATATTCCAGCTCAAGCAGGCCCAAGCCAAGATGCTATATTGCTTGACGCTGCAAAAGATGTGGCAGCACTACCTGATTTTATGGAAGGTGCCGCATCAGTACAAGATGGCGCCGCACAATGGGCAGCAACCTTACTGGCACCGAAAGCAGATGAACTTGTTTTAGATGCCTGCGCCGCACCAGGTGGCAAAAGTTGCCACTTGCTAGAGCTCGCTCCCAATATCAATTTAGTTGCAGTCGACTTTGATCAAAAACGCCTTGCTCGAGTACAACAAAATCTGGACAGGTTGCATTTAAAAGCGCAACTTATTCACGGCGATGCCGCGGATATCCCATCGTGGTGGCAAGGACAGCAATTTGATCGAATATTACTTGATGCACCTTGCTCTGCTACTGGGGTTATTCGTCGTCACCCAGACATAAAGTGGTTACGAAAAAATAGCGACATTGAAGAATTAGCGAATTTACAAAAACAGATATTAGATCATTGCTGGCAATGGCTTAAACCTGGTGGCACATTGTTGTATGCAACCTGCTCTATTTTACCGCAGGAAAATAGCCAACAAGTTGAACAATTCCTAGAACGAACAGCGGATGCGAGTCTAATACCGATAGAGCAACAAACTCAGCTCGATGACATCGGTTGGCAAATTTTGCCAGGACAAGACAATATGGACGGCTTTTATTACGCGCGCCTAGTTAAAGCAATTTAAGGATGTACCTCAAGCCATGAAAATTATTATTTTAGGGGCTGGGCAAGTTGGCGGCACACTCGCTGAGAACTTGGTCGGTGAAAATAACGACATCACACTCGTCGACAGTGATCGAGCTCGACTCAGACTGTTGCAAGATAAATTTGATTTACGTGTTGTTGTCGGTCATGGCGCCCATCCTAATATTTTAAAAGAGGCAGGCGCAGAAGACGCAGACATGCTCATTGCGGTGACTAACAGTGACGAATGCAACATGGCAGCCTGCCAAATCGCTTATAGCCTATTTGGTACCCCCACAAAGATTGCTCGTATTCGCTCAGAAGCATATTTGGAACTACAAGATAAACTGTTTATTAACAGCGAAATTAAGAGTGGCGACGCTAAGCCTCGTGGCGGTTTTATTATAGATCAACTCATCGCCCCCCGAGCAGTTAGTAACTACTTACATACAAAGATTAGTAGAGTATCCAGGCGCCCTTCAAGTACTTGAATTCGCAAAAGGAAAACTCAGTCTGGTGGCTGTTAAAGCCTATTATGGTGGTCCACTGGTGGGTAATGCACTTGCGACACTTCGCGAACATATGCCCAATATTGATACCCGGGTTGCCGCTATTTTTAGGCAAGGCCGTCCCATCATGCCGCGTGGCACCACGATTATTGAAGCCGATGATGAAGTCTCTTTTTCGTCGCCGATAGTCGCCATATTCGTGCCGTGATGAGTGAAATGCAAAAGCTGGATAATTCGTACCGCAATATCATGATTGCCGGTGGCGGTAATATTGGTTTTGGTCTGGCCCAAAAGCTACAACGTACTCATTCAGTTAAATTGATTGAGCACCGTCAAGAGCGTGCTGAGTTGCTGTCAGAAAAACTCGAAAAAACCACAGTGTTTTGTGGTGATGCTTCTGACCAAGAATTATTACTAGAAGAAAATATCGATCAAACTGATGTATTTATTGCGGTCACCAATGACGACGAAGCCAATATTATGTCGGCTTTACTCGCTAAACGTATGGGCGCTAAAAAAAGTCATGGTGCTAATCCAACGTGAAGCCTATGTCGATATTGTCCAAGAAGCGAATATTGATATTGCGATATCGCCCCAGCAAGCGACAATTTCAGCGCTGTTAACTCATATTCGTCAAGGTGATATCTGTAATGTGTATTCGTTGCGCCGCGGCGCAGCAGAAGCCATTGAAGCGATTGCCCATGGAGACTCAAGTACATCAAAAGTGGTGGGGAAAAAGATTGGCGACATTAAATTACCACCGGGAACCACCATTGGTGCAATAGTCCGTAATGATGAAGTATTAATGGGCCACGATAAAACCGTGATTGAGCAAGGTGACCATGTCATCTTATTCTTAGTAAATAAGAAGTTCATTGGTGACGTCGAAAAACTATTCCAACCTAGTGCTTTTTTCTTTTAGTTATTATGTTTAACGCCAAACAAATCATTTTTATCCTCGGTATTTTCCTCTCAATACTAACTGGATTTATGTTCGTCCCCATGGCTTTTGCACTATTTTATGGTGAAGAAACTATTGGCGACTTTATGATATCCGGTTTATGTAGCGGATTTATCGCTATTTTGTGCATTCAAAATGGTCGAAACCATCATTTTAATCTCAATATCCGCGACATGTTTATGCTGACGAGTATTACTTGGTTTGTAGTGAGTTTATTTGCCGCACTGCCCTTCACTCTTTATCACGGTATCAATTATACCGACGCGTTCTTTGAGACAATGTCTGGCATTACCACTACAGGCTCGACAGTCATGTCGGGCTTAGACAGCATGGACCGTAGCATTCTAGTATGGCGTTCATTACTACAATGGTTAGGTGGCATTGGGTTTATTGTTATGGCAGTAGCAATTTTGCCGTTTCTCAATGTTGGGGGAATGCGCTTATTTAGAACGGAGTCATCTGACTGGAGCGACAAAACCATTCCTCGCACCCAGCATATGGCTAAACACTTGTTTCTTATTTATGTCGTCCTAACACTGCTGTGTACTGTGTCTTATCACATGGCTGGAATGAGTTGGTTTGATGCCATTAATCATGCCATGACAACATTATCAACTGGTGGATATTCAACATCAGATAGCTCAATGGCAGCCTTTTCGCATTCAGCACATTGGGTAAGTATTGTGTTTATGTTAGCGGGTGGATTACCGTTATTAATGTTTGTACAAACCATACAGCAACGCAGTGTTCGCTTATGGAACGACCAACAAGTCATAGGTTTTTTACGCTTTGTATTACTGGTGTCGTTTTCACTCGCTTTTTGGCTATGGCGAGAACAAGATATAGCGTTTATCGATGCACTAAGATTAGCCAGTTTTAATGTCACTTCAGTGATTACCACCACAGGTTACGGCTTAACTGATTATCAATCATGGGGCGCTGTAGCCAGTGTAGTATTTTTATTTTTAATGTTTATTGGCAGTTGTTCCGGCTCGACATCTGGTGGGATAAAAATATTTCGTTTTCAAATCGCATTCTCCATTATGCGTCAACAAATTAAACAACAATTCCACCCTAATGGTGTGTTTAAAGACAAATATAATGGCCATCGCATTAATGACGATATTGTCCGCTCAATCATGGCATTTTTTATGCTCATGGTTATCGTCATATTAATGCTGTCAATTACTTTAGTGCTCACAGGCTTAGACCCGATGACGAGCTTTACTGGCGCGATAACGGCTGTGACCAACGTAGGACCAGGCCTTGGGCCAATTATTGGCCCTGCAGGTAACTTTGCCCCACTGCCAGATGTCGCAAAATGGGCATTAGCAATAGGTATGTTATTAGGGCGCTTGGAAATACTCACTGTTGCGGTATTGTTTCACCCTAAATTTTGGCGTTTTTAGGTTCCTTAAGCAACCACTGCCGCAGCAGATGCTAAATGGCGAATGTGATCAGCATAGACTTTCACATCCTCCCAGTCGGTATAATCGATAATGGCACTGGGATCTGTAGGTCCATCGGTCATTTTCATAATAAGACGGATCATCAAGCTGTCATACCAAGGCCAGGATGGGTAATCGACTTTACCGGCAATAATTTTGACATCTTGTGGTTTCCACGGCGATAAAGTTAAAAACTTCTGTAGGTATTTATTGTTCTCAGGGATACGTTTTTCAGGTTTGCGAGCCACCACATTAACGCAAAAAAAACTATTGGGAAGTTGCGATAAATGTTGCTGATTTATACGTACAAACTCAAATACCGATTTATGATAAGAGCCATAAAGTACACAAGCACCTAAGGCCACAGCTTGATATTTAGACCACTCAATTGGGATCTTATCGTTAAGATTCACCACATCACAATGATCGCCTTTAGATTGAATTTGCTCTGCAATTGCACGGCTAATGTGTGCGGTGTGGCCACCTCGAGAATAATACAACACTAAAATATTGGCCATTTTGCGGCTCTCATTACTGATTAATTTGCCTCAGTTTGGCAAGAAAAGCTTTTTAAAACCTCTGTAATGATCACAAATTAGAAATAGCTCATATATTTAATAGTTAAAATTGAGATCTCGATGATGCGGAAGTATGATGTTAAATAAACACGGCTGTATCCAAACTAGCTGGTCATTAAAAGTCATATAAGGACTCTCATGAAGCAAGATATCGATGTCGCAACAATGCTTAATAATGCAGAAACGGCAGCACAATGGCTCAAAGCCATTGCGAATCCTTACCGCTTAATGATTTTATGTTTACTGCTAGAAAATGAGTTAAGTGTTACAGAGTTAAATGAAACTGTCCCGCTGAGCCAATCTGCCTTGTCACAGCATTTGGCGGTACTGCGAACTCAAGATTTGGTCAACACACGTAAGAGTTCACAAGTCGTTTATTACACACTTAAGAATGAACAAGTTACCGAGGTTATTTCTATTCTGCATCGACGCTACTGCGTTTAAAGACTGTGAGGTTTAACCACTATCTAGTTTACACAACATAGGTATTTAAACCATATCGAGCGTTAATAGCGCGTATCATTAGACACGCTATTAATGCTATGAGATTATTTTTGCGCAGCTATCTTTTTAGCATAATCATCCACTTTATCCCAATCAGTAAACTCGAACGTCCCCTTAGTATCAGTCGGTCCTTTGGTCATCCACATGATAAATCGAATCATAAATTTATCGAAGAAACGATAACGAGGATAATCAATTTTACCGGCAAACACCCCTAGCAGCTGAGGCTGCCAAGCGGATAAATCGAGAAACTTCACCATATATGGATTGGTCTTTGGGGTATTTTTCTCAGGTTTTCTTGCCACAACGTTTACGGTAAAGAAACTATTCAGTTTGGTATCAAGTATCGCCTTGTTTTGTGAGGCAAACTTGAACAACTCTGGTCTATGTTTACCGTAGCGAATACTGGCACCTATTACCACTTTATCAGCACAAGCTAATGCATCAGCACTCACCTGTGCCAGATTGACGAGATTAACTTGCTCACCTTGCTCAGTTAATCTTTGTTGAATTTTCTGACAAATGGCTAATGTCTGCCCGTCAACCGTTGAGTATAAAATAAGCGTGTTTAACATTAATTTTTCCAAAATGTTGGAGTGAATAACACCAATAAGGTGAACACCTCTAATCGACCGAATAGCATTGCCATGACCAGTACCCACTTTGCACCGTCTGAAATACTCGCATAATTTGATGCAACGTCACCTAAACCTGGGCCCAAGTTATTGATACTTGCAGCGGTTGCACTGAACGCAGTAATGGCGTCCATATCTAAAGCCATCAAAATCACCATACAGACGACAAAGACTAATGCATAAGCAGAGAAGAATCCCCACACAGCATCAATAATTCTATCCGGCAATGCAGTTGAACCAATTTTTATTGAATACAATGCCTTAGGATGTACTAAGCGTTTAAGCTCACGTGAACCTTGCAGAATAAGTAGAATGAATCGAATCACTTTTATGCCGCCACCTGTTGAGCCTGCACAACCACCAATAAAACTGGAAAATATTAATAAAATAGGCAAAAACAACGGCCAGGAATGAAAACTTTCGGTACCAAAGCCGGCGGTTGTGGAAATAGAAACCACTTGAAAAAAGGCATAATCAAGGGTTTTCTCTGGCGTATCGTAAATACCAGACTGATACAAAGTGATAAAACAAATCGCAGTCAACACCAATTGAATCGCAATAATCACCCTAAACTCAGCATCTTTTAAATACACTTTAACGTTAATGCCACGGCGAGTGAATGCAGCGAAGTGTAAGCTAAAATTGACCGCCGCAATCAGCAAGAATATTGCACAAATCACATTGATCAACGGGCTTTGAAAGTAGCCCATGCTGGCATCATGAGTAGAAAAACCACCAATCGCAATGGTCGAAAACGAATGACAAATAGCATCAAAAGCATCCATACCGGCAAAGTAATATGCCAATGCGCAAGCAGAGGTAAGCATAAAGTATATGTACCACAATGCTTTAGCTGTTTCAGCAATACGCGGTGTCACTTTAGTGTCTTTTACTGGCCCCGGTACTTCTGCTTTATATAGCTGCATACCACCAATACCCAGCAAAGGTAGAATAGCGACGGCTAATACAATAATCCCCATACCGCCCATCCACTGCAGCAAATGACGATAAAACAATATTGACTTAGGCAAGTCATCTAAGCCAACAATAACGGTGGCTCCCGTGGTAGTTAACGCTGAAAACGATTCAAAAAAACTGTCGGTCCAACTTAAATCGGGATTATTAGCAAAAATAAACGGCAGTGCACCTATCGACCCCAAAACGGTCCAGAACAACACCACAATCAAAAAACCTTCACGAGTTCGCAGCTCAGCTTTTTGATGACGATTGGGATACCATAATAAAAACCCTAAAAAAATACTGACAAAAAAAGCCTGAATAAAAGCAGTGCCACCACCATCTTTGTACAAGATAGCCACTAATGCTGACGGCAGCATAGTGATTGAAAATAATCCCATCAGCAAACCGGTAATTCTAATAATTGTTTTATATTGCATTAAGGATTCTGTTTAGTTGTGCTGTGTCGGATTTAACAATTGAGTGACATTTTGGCATAAGTTAGTCATAGCTCAAACTGTAAACTTTACTTGTAGCTGGCCCTGAGTCAGAGTCGCTAGCGCTAAGTTAAACGCCTGATGATGTGATTTAGCCAACTCAAGGCGTATTTCAACCCAGTCAGTAAACACTTTATCGATTACTACGCCGTCGTGTTGAGCAACTAAATATTCAATATCAGTTAGTTGAGCATAATGACACACTAAGTTTGCCGGATACCTCAAATGCTTAACCTGAGTTTGTATTTGAGTTAACCCTTGCTTGATACCCGAAGTATAAGCTCGTACTAAACCACCAACGCCTAACTTAGTACCACCAAAATAACGCACAACAATAGCACCAAGCTCACCAATATTTGCGCCTTGTAAACACGCTAACATGGGCTTACCCGCACTACCTGACGGCTCGCCATCATCGCTAGCCCCCATATCAATGGTATTTTCAGGGCTACCAGCAACGAATGCATAACAATAGTGGTTGGCACCTAGATATTGCTGCTTTATGTCAGTAAGTACTAACTTCATATCATTAGCATGCGGGCAATGAAATAACAAAGAGATAAAGCGGCTATGCTTTATCTCTTCTTCTATGGCTAGGTTAGCTTGTGGTATTAGGTATGACTCAATCAACTAAACCAGACTCTCTTGTCATATTTTCAACTCGGTTATGATGCACAATCACGTTATCTTCGATGCGGATACCACCGAACGGTCGCAGCTCAGCAACGGTTTGCCAATTAATGGTTTGCTTGGCTGTTGTAGATAGTTGCTCAAGTAAGGTATCTATAATGTAAAGGCCCGGCTCAATGGTGAGCACTTGATTTGCAGCCAATACTCGAGTGCAACGTAAAAAAGGATGCGCTTCTGGCGCCGCGATATGGGTTCCACGTTCATCGTGGGCAAATCCGCCCATATCATGAACTTGTAACCCTAACATATGCCCTAGCCCATGTGGGAAAAAGGCGCTAGTAACACCTTGGGCGACTAACTGTTCAGCTGTGCCATTAGCTATGCCAAAATCAATCAGTAACTGGCCTATATGATGGTGTGTCGCAACATGCAGATCGACGTATTTAACTCCTGGCTTCATTTGCCCAATAATGGCTAATTGCACTTTATCTAGGGCGGCAATTAATTCACAAAAACGATTTTTCTCAAATGCGTATGTTCGAGTGATATCGGCAGCATAACCATGGAAGTTAGCACCTGCATCAATCAAAAATGATAACCGCTGAGCCGGCTTAGCATGCTCTAAAGCGGTGTAATGTAAAATAGCCGCATTTTGATTTAACGCGACAATGTTGCCATAGGGCACTTCGTTTTCACTCTGGCCAATTTCAAGCAAATAGCATTGCTGGATCTCAAACTCGCTGGCACCATTATAAAAAGCATTTTTGGCAGCCAAATGCCCTTTTACCGCAATTTGGTTCGCTCGACGCGTGCACTCAAGTTCATACTGAGTTTTATCAGCACGGTGGTAATGTAAGTAGTTCATTACCGCATCAGGATTACGCGCACTAAAACCTAATACATCAGCAACGTCTAAATGCTCACCGATATAAGCCCATGTTGTGAGGTTTTTAGGTAGATAGTCTGCGATACGATCTGGCTTAGTTAATAGCTGAATATCAAAATGTTCAGTCCAAAAAGCCTGCGGTACATCGTTAACCTTATGCCAAAAATCGACCGGACGATAAAAAACTAGCGTTGGCTTGTCTTGGCCATTGGCAATAACCCAACAATTAGCGGTATCTAAAATAGGTAACCAAGCTTTAAATTGCGGGTTAACTTTAAAGGGATAATTTAAGTCATCTAAAAACTGTCGGTGCGGTTGCCCTGAATGAATGACTAAACCCGAGATATTTTCACGCTGACAAATTTCAGCGACACGACGATTTAGTTCGTCGATGTGTGCATGGTATAGATGAGCTAACTGATCCATTGACTATCCCTTTTCATAAGTTTTAACTCAATCAGTCTATCACAAACATAAAAACTCCTCGCTAGATGATAAAAAATTAAACGGCCGTTTAAATTGGGTGTTGTAATTTTTCTCATTTAGTCGCACACTGAGAATTAGCTGGTCAATAGATGGCCGAAACTGCTGTGATTCAAGCTTGATAACTGCACAGTAAATAAGATGTGGAAGTCGCTTTTAAGCAATAAGGAAGCAAGCAATGATTTACCAAAGCCCTACCATTCAGGTTGAGTTACTTGAAGATAATATTGCCAAACTGTGTTTTAACGCACAAGGTTCGGTAAACAAATTTGACAGAGAAACCATAGCCTCCCTTGATGCAGCGCTAGACAGCATCAAACAAAACACCAATATTAAAGCTTTATTGCTGACATCAGCAAAAAGCACGTTTATTGTTGGTGCTGACATCACCGAATTCTTAACCCTTTTCCAACAAGATGATGCAACCTTGCTAGCTTGGGTTGAACAAGCTAACGCGGTATTCAACAAACTTGAAGATTTACCGTTTCCAACAGCTTCTGCTGTTAATGGTTTTGCTCTTGGTGGTGGTTGTGAAACTATTTTAGCAACCGACTTACGCGTTGCCGATACCAATGCTCGCATCGGTTTACCAGAAACAAAATTAGGCCTTATTCCTGGTTTTGGTGGCACAGTGCGTTTACCGCGCGTGATTGGTGCAGATAATGCGCTTGAGTGGATTACCACAGCCAAAGACCAACGCCCAGAAGATGCTTTGAAAGTTGGCGCGATTGATGCCGTTGTAGCCCCCGAAAACCTAGAAGCTGCCGCGATTCAAATGTTGCATGATGCACTTAATGGTAGCCTTGATTGGCAAGCTCGTCGCACCAAAAAGCAATCAGCACTTCAGCTACCTAAACTTGAAGCCATGATGTCTTTTGCAACGGCTAAAGGCATGGTGTTCTCTGTTGCAGGCAAGCATTATCCAGCGCCAATGGCTGCTGTGAATGTTGTCGAACAGGCTGCTGGTTTAGATCGTGACGGCGCGCTAAAAGTGGAAGCACAAGCTTTCATTAAATTAGCGAAAACAGATGTTGCTCAAGCACTAATTGGTATTTTCTTAAATGACCAATTCGTTAAAGGCAAAGCTAAGAAAGCTGCTAAGTTAGCTCATGATGTTAACCAAGCTGCGGTATTGGGTGCAGGTATTATGGGCGGCGGTATTGCTTACCAAAGCGCCAGCAAAGGCACGCCAATTGTCATGAAAGACATCGCTCAGCCAGCATTAGAGTTAGGCTTGAACGAAGCGGCTAAAATCCTTACTACTCAAGTTGCTCGCGGCCGCTCTACGCCAGAGAAAATGGCTAAAGTATTAAACAACATTACCCCTTCTTTAGATTATGCCGCTATCAAAAATAGCGATATCGTTGTAGAAGCGGTTGTTGAACATCCAAAAGTAAAAGCGACTGTACTTGCAGAAGTTGAGCAATACGTCTCTGAAGATGCGATTATTGCGTCAAACACCTCAACTATCTCAATCAACTTACTGGCTAAAAGCCTGAAGAAACCAGAACGTTTCTGCGGTATGCACTTCTTTAACCCAGTGCACAAAATGCCATTAGTTGAAATTATCCGTGGTGAGCACAGCTCAGAAGAAACCATCGCAACAGTTGTTGCTTACGCGAGCAAAATGGGTAAAACCCCGATTGTTGTTAACGATTGTCCAGGTTTCTTCGTTAACCGCGTATTGTTCCCATACTTTGCTGGCTTTAGTGGTCTTCTTGCCGAAGGCGCTGATTTCGCCGCTATCGATAAAGTGATGGAAAAACAGTTTGGTTGGCCAATGGGTCCAGCTTACTTACTTGACGTAGTCGGTTTAGATACTGGTCATCACGCCCAAGCAGTTATGGCAGAAGGCTTCCCAGATCGTATGGGTAAAAATGGCAAAGACGCTATCGATATTATGTTTGAAAACAAACGTCTAGGTCAGAAAAACACTAAAGGTTTCTATGCCTATTCTGTTGACCGTCGTGGTAAGCCGAAGAAAGACATTGATCCTACAAGCTATGCATTATTAGGCGAAACGTTTGGTGAATTAAAAGCATTCGAGTCAGATGACATCATCGCTCGTTGCATGATCCCAATGATCATCGAAACGGTTCGTTGTTTAGAAGAAGGCATTATTGCATCACCTGCTGAAGGCGATATGGGTCTAGTTTACGGTATTGGTTTCCCTCCATTCCGTGGCGGTGTATTCCGTTATTTAGACACCATGGGCGTAGCAAACTTTGTTGCCCTAGCAGACAAATACGCACATCTTGGTGGCTTATATCAAGTTACCGATACCATGCGTGAACTTGCAGCCAACAACGGTAGTTACTACCAAGCCTAATTAGTGGGAAAGGAATTAAATCATGAAACAAGCTGTTATCGTAGACTGCATTCGTACCCCGATGGGCCGTTCAAAGGCTGGGGTATTTAGAAATGTACGTGCAGAGACTCTTTCTGCAGAATTAATGAAAGCATTATTAGTGCGTAACCCGCAACTAGACCCTAACGACATTGAAGATGTTATTTGGGGTTGTGTGCAACAAACACTAGAGCAAGGTTTCAACATTGCTCGTAACGCATCATTATTGGCTGGTATCCCTAAAACAGCGGGTGCCGTTACCGTAAACCGTTTATGTGGTTCATCAATGGATGCTCTTCATCAAGCGGCTCGTGCCATCATGACCGGTCAAGGCGACACCTTTATTATTGGTGGTGTTGAACACATGGGTCACGTACCAATGAACCACGGGGTTGATTTTCACCCAGGTCTTGCAAACCGCGTAGCTAAAGCATCTGGCATGATGGGCTTAACCGCCGAAATGTTAGGTAAAATGCACGGCATTACTCGTGAACAACAAGATGCGTTTGCAGTACGTTCTCATCAACGCGCTCATGCTGCCACTATTGAAGGTCGTTTTGCCAAAGAGATTTGGGGCATTGAGGGCCACGACGTAAACGGCGCACTGATCAAAGTAATGACAGACGAAGTAATCCGTCCTGAAACAACACTTGAGTCACTTGCGGGTTTACGTCCAGCATTTGACCCGGTAAACGGTACCGTAACTGCGGGTACATCTTCTGCATTGTCAGACGGTGCTTCGGCGATGTTAGTGATGGAAGAATCTAAAGCTCGTGCATTAGGCTTAACCATTCGCGCGCGTATTCGCTCAATGGCCGTTGCGGGTTGTGATGCTGCTATCATGGGTTATGGTCCTGTACCAGCAACCAAAAAAGCATTAGCTCGCGCTGGCTTATCTGTTGCCGATTTAGATCTTATTGAATTAAACGAAGCGTTTGCGGCACAGTCATTACCTTGTGTTAAAGATCTTGGCTTACAAGATGTTGTCGATGAAAAGATTAACCTTAACGGTGGCGCAATTGCATTAGGTCATCCACTAGGTTGTTCAGGTGCTCGTATATCAACGACTCTAATTAACTTAATGGAAGAAAAAGATGCAACGCTTGGTCTTGCCACTATGTGTATCGGTTTAGGTCAAGGTATCGCAACCGTATTCGAACGCGTATAAGGTTTAAAATCTCTAGCTGATGAATGATCAGCTGCAATGAAAACGAGCCAAATTGGCTCGTTTTTTTATTTTTAAATTTTTATGCTTTGGCTAATGTAATGTTCCACGTGAAACATGTTTTATGAAAAATAAAAAAAGATAAATTAGTAGCAAACTTGGCAAGCATAAATGACAAGAGTAACATTAGCGATAATTAGATAAGTAAAATAGATAGCACTCAATGAACGATATTTATACCCAGGCGCAACACCAGCTCGACGCTCTTGGTCTTCGCTGTCCAGAGCCAGTGATGATGATCCGTAAAACAGTACGTAAAATGGCTGACGGTGAAACATTACTTGTTATAGCGGATGATCCTGCCACTACACGAGACATACCCAGCTTTTGTGAATTTATGGATCACACCTTAATTGCTAGCGATACCAGTAAAACGCCATATCACTATTTACTCAAAAAAGGACTTTAAAAATGACAATCACATTGGAAGCAATCGCATACAAAACAGCAAAACGCGGCGTGATGAAACCCGCTTTCTGTGCCAATGTGACTTTAGAGCGCGGTGTCGAGAATGACGTTTTTGGCCGACCAGGTAAACGCCAGGTGACAGTGATGTCAAAACAGCAATGGCAAAAAGCCTGCCTGCAAATTAATGTAGATTTAGATTGGTTAACTCGTCGAGCTAACTTATTGATCAGCGGCTATGAATTTAGCCCTGCGGATGTAGGTAAAACGATCTCAATTGGTACTGAACTAAAACTACAAATCACTGGCGAAACCGATCCATGTAAAAAAATGCAACAAGCTCACTCAGGGCTTGAACAAGCATTAACACCTGAATGGCGTGGCGGAGTCACCTGCCGCGTGATCCAAGCTGGCTTAATACAAGCCGATGACTCTGTAAATATCGATTAGCAAAATCGATAAATCATTTTCATTTAAGCCTTTCATATTAAAATCTAACGCTATAGCACTCATTGTTTGTTAATCGATAACAAACATGCGTGTTATCGTCTGTCATTAATTGATACAGATTTGTTATACCCCTTATCGGTAATTTATGCGATAAAGGAACCATTCAAACCGACAAACGCAGTAAAGCCAAGTACTCTTCAGGTCATCTAATCATGCTAAATGAGATGACCTAGACGAGTATTAAGCTTGATTAAATCCACTGAAAATAAAAACGACAACGGATAATCTACTCTATGTTGACTCAAAAACTCACCCCTATTTACACCGCTATGGCACTTACTCTAGGTATTTCTAGCTTTGCCTATGCCGAAGATGACAAAGTAAAATGGCACGTAAATGCTCCTGAAAATGCGCCATTGAGTAAAATTGATATTAATGTTACTGAAGGGACATGGATGAACATCAATGTATCACCTGATGGTGAACACATTGTATTTGATCTATTAGGTGATATTTACCAAATACCGATAGCTGGAGGTGAAGCAAAACCACTGGCACAAGGTATAGCTTGGCAAATGCAGCCAGTATATAGCCCAGACGGTAAGTATAGCTTTCACCTCTGATGAAGATGGTGGCGATAATATTTGGATAATGAATGCCGATGGCACTAATCCACACATGCAATAACGACTGAAACCTTTCGTTTACTCAACAGCCCAGCCTGGAGTCCTGACTCACAGTATTTAGTAGCCAGAAAACACTTCACTGGCACTCGCAGTTTAGGAGCCGGTGAAGTGTGGATGTTTCACGTTGCTGGTGGCGAAGGGGTAAAACTAACTGAGCGTCCTAACGAGCAAAAAGATTTAGGCGAACCCGCCTATTCACCTGATGGCCGTTATATTTACTTCAGCCAAGATGCGACCCCAGGTAAAACCTTTCACTATTCTAAAGACTCGGTAAAAGGCATTTATAAGATCAAACGTTACGACACACAAACAGGCGATATTGAAGTATTGATTGAAGGTACTGGCGGTGCGATTAGACCAACACCAAGCCCTGACGGCAAAACCCTTGCTTACATCAAACGTGATGGATTCCAGTCAACGCTCTATTCTCTCGATTTAACCTCTGGTGAAGAAACCAAGCTGTATGACAAACTTGATCGTGATATGCAGGAAACATGGGCTATTCATGGTGTTTACCCAACAATGTCGTGGACCAAAGACAATAAGCACATCGTATTTTGGGCTAAAGGTAAAATCAATAAACTTGATGTCGACAGTAAACAAGTAACAGACATTCCATTCAGTGTTAACACTCAAAGAGATATCCAGCCATCAGTCCGCTTTACTCAAAACTTAGATAAAGATGAATTTGATGTAAAAATGCTGCGTATGGCACAAGTGTCACCAGATGGCGAAAAAGTAGTATTTGAAGCCTTAGGTAAAATTTGGATTCGTGATATTAAAGACGGTAAACATAAACGATTAACCCGTTTAGATGATGACATCAATGAGCTATTCCCACAGTGGTCACGTGACGGTAAAGACATAGTATTCACCACTTGGAATGATCAACAGCAAGGCACCGTCAGTGTTGTTAGCGCCAGAGGTGGTAAAGCCAAGGTGTTGACCAACGAGCCTGGCAAATATGTCGAACCAACCTTTTCACCTAATGGCGAATATATTGTTTATCGAAAAGCGCGCGGTGGCTACATGACACCACGAACTTGGTCACAAGAACCCGGTTTATATAAAGTCGATATCAAAGGAAAGCAAAGTACCAAACTAACAGCCAGTGGCCATCAACCACAATTCGGAGCTGACTCAGACCGTGTTTACTTTATGGATTCAGGGGAAACCCCAGAGTTTGCCTCTATCGGCATGAACGGTTTTGAAAAACGTACCCATTACACCAGCGACCATGCTACCGAGTTTCGTTTATCACCCAACGGTGAGCACTTAGCTTTTGCTGAACGCTTTAGAGTGTATGTCACTCCCTTTGCTAAACACGGTGAAACCATTGCGATTGGGCCTAAAGCAACCAACTTACCCATTACTCAACTAAGCGCCCGTGCAGGTGAAAGCATTAGCTGGAACGGTAAGAACAACCAACTGTATTGGACATTGGGCCCAGATTTATATCAAGCCGATGTAGACACTCAATATACAAAAGCGGAAACCAAGGTCGATCCTAAAATCACTGCAATTGGTTTTAAAGATAAAGCTGATGTTCCACGTGGAACAGTGGTATTTACCGGCGGCAAAGTGATTACGATGGAAAATGACCAAGTTATTGATAATGGTGTCGTTATCGTTAAAGACAATAAAATTGTTAGTGTTGGTGATGCTAATACAGTCATTCCTAAAAATGCCCAAATTATCGATATTAGCGGCAAAACCATCATGCCCGGCCTGTTTGATGCTCACGCTCATGGTGGCCAAGCAGATGATGAGATTATTCCACAACAAAACTGGGCCTTATATTCAGGTCTGTCACTTGGGGTAACAGCTATTCACGACCCATCAAATGACACAACAGAAATATTTGCCGCTTCAGAACAACAAAAAACAGGCAAAATTGTTGGACCGCGTATTTTCTCTACGGGGACGATTTTATACGGAGCAAACTTACCTGGTTACACTTCGCATGTTGATTCACTTGATGATGCAAAGTTCCACTTAGAGCGTCTTAAAAAAGTCGGTGCATTTAGCGTTAAGAGTTACAACCAACCACGTCGTGATCAACGCCAACAAATTATTGCTGCTGCGCGAGAGCTCGAAATGATGGTAGTGCCTGAAGGTGGCAGTTTACTGCAGCACAATTTATCCATGATAGCCGATGGTCACACGACGGTAGAACATTCATTGCCAGCAGCATCAATTTACAATGATATTAAGCAATTCTGGAGCCAAACAGAAGTTCACTATACTCCAACGCTAGTGGTTGCATATGGTGGTATTTCTGGTGAGCATTACTGGTATGATAAAACCGACGTTTGGGCTCACCCTCGCCTAAGTATGTATGTGCCGCACGATATACTTGATGCCCGATCAATGCGAAGAACCACAGCACCGGACGAACATTACAACCACTTTAATGTTGCCCGCGTAGCCAATGAGTTAAACAACATCGGCGTTAAACCTAATATTGGTGCTCATGGTCAACGAGAAGGATTAGCAGCACATTGGGAAATGTGGATGTTTGCTCAAGGCGGCATGAGTAATATGGAAGTATTAAAAACCGCGACAATTAATCCGGCGACAACCTTTGGTATGGACCATCAACTGGGTTCTATCAAAGTGGGTAAATTGGCTGACTTAATTGTGATTGATGGCGATCCATTAGCCGATATAAGAACGACTGATAAAGTCACTTACACTATGGTTAATGGTAAGCTATTTAATTCAGAAACCATGAATCAACTAAATGGTGATAAACATAAACGTAAGCCGTTTCTTTGAAAAAATCTAACGATTAAGTTAAGCCAATAAAAAAGGTGTTCCACGTGGAACACCTTTTTTTATACTTTTAATAAAATCAATACTGACCATAACAATGACAATCTGTGGTGTGATCATTCACCATGCCCACGGCTTGCATAAATGCATAACAAATTGTCGGACCAACAAAGTTAAAACCAAGCTTTTTTTAACGCCTTAGACATAGCTTCAGATTCTGGTGTTTGTACAGGAACCTGGCTTAATGAACTGAAGTTATTTTCTTTAGGTTTACCACCAACAAAACCCCATAAAAACTTAGAGAAATCATCACCCTGCTCTACAAATGCTAAATAAGCTTTAGCATTTCTGATGATCGAGTTTATTTTAAGACGATTGCGCACAATACCCGGTTCGAGCATTAACTCTGCCACTTTAATTTGATCGTACTGTGCAATAATACTCGGCTCAAAATTAGCAAACAGTAATTCGTAATTTTGTTGCTTTTTTAGAATGGTAATCCAAGACAATCCGGCTTGTTGGCCATCAAGACATAACTTAGCAAAAAGCTGTTTAGGATCAAATTCAGGTCGTCCCCAAACAGTATCATGATAATGCTGATATAAAGGGTCTTCACTTACCCAGCCACATCGGTTAACTTGCATGGTACGGTTCCATTAACGTTTTCAGTAGTACGTTAAAAAATAACCTACATCTACCTTGCTCTACAAGGTATAATCATCAACATTTTCTATTAATAGCCTGACAGTAGTAGACATGACGACGAAACATGACGTAAAGACATTTCAGGGGTTCATCCTAACCCTTCAGGAATATTGGGCGCAGCAAGGTTGCGCAATTGTTCAACCTCTAGATATGGAAGTTGGCGCTGGTACTTTCCACCCGCAGACGTTCTTACGTTCATTAGGCCCTGAGCCAATGAGCAGTGCATACGTGCAACCGTCTCGCCGTCCTACTGATGGACGCTATGGTGAAAACCCTAACCGCTTACAGCATTACTACCAATTTCAAGTGGTCCTCAAGCCATCGCCAGATAATATTCAAGAGCTTTATTTAGGCTCACTTGAAGCTCTAGGCATCGATACTCAAATACATGATATTCGCTTTGTCGAAGACAATTGGGAATCACCAACATTGGGCGCATGGGGCTTAGGCTGGGAAGTTTGGCTCAATGGTATGGAAGTGACACAGTTTACTTACTTCCAACAAGTTGGCGGTATTGAATGTAGTCCTGTTACCGGCGAAATTACTTACGGTCTAGAACGTCTAGCAATGTACATTCAGGAAGTTGATAGTGTATATGATCTGGTGTGGACAGACGGACCTTTAGGCCGTGTGACCTATGGTGATATTTTTCACCAGAACGAAGTTGAGCAATCGACTTATAACTTCGAACACGCCGATGTCGATTTTATGTTCACCCTGTTCGATCAATGTGAAAAGATGTGCATGCACTTATTATCACTAGAAAAACCATTACCACTACCTGCTTACGAGCAAGTAATGAAAGCATCGCACGCTTTCAATTTACTTGATGCACGCCATGCAATTTCTGTCACCGAACGTCAGCGTTATATCCTTCGCGTTCGTACGATGGCAAAAGGTGTTGCAGAATCTTATTATCAAGCACGTGAAGCGCTTGGCTTCCCACTGTGTAAGTAGAGGTAACAGATGAATTTTGAAAACTTACTCATTGAAGTGGGCACCGAAGAATTACCGCCAAAGGCGCTACGCACATTAGCGGAATCTTTTTTAGCTAACTTTACCGATGAATTAACCAAAGCAGACCTGCCATTTGATTCTGCCGTTTGGTATGCAGCCCCACGACGCTTGGCCATTAACGTATTGGGATTAGCTTTAGCACAAGCCGATAAAATCGTTGAAAAACGCGGTCCTGCGGTTAGCTCAGCATTTGATGCTGACGGTAACCCAACTAAAGCAGCACAAGGCTGGGCCCGTGGTAATGGCATTACGGTTGAGCAAGCAGAGCGTTTAACAACCGATAAAGGTGAATGGTTAGTTCACCAAGCTAAAGTGGTTGGTGTTGAAACCAAAAGCTTAATTGCTGACATGGCACAACGAGCACTCGATAAATTACCTATCCCTAAACCAATGCGTTGGGGAAACAACAAAACTCAGTTTATTCGCCCAGTTCACACTGTGACCATGCTATTAGGCAACGAGTTAGTTGCGGGTGAATTACTTGGTATTAAATCTGACCGCGTTATTCGTGGCCACCGATTTATGGGTAAAGCCAGCTTTGAGTTAGATCATGCCGACAACTATTTAGCCGCGCTAAAAGAGCAAGGTAAAGTACTAGCAGATTATGAATTACGTAAATCGCTAATCAAAGTTGATGCTGAAGCTGCAGCAGCTAAATTAGGTGGTATTGCCGATATTCAAGACGGCCTACTAGAAGAAGTCGCTTCATTGGTTGAATGGCCAATAGTGCTAACTGCTAGCTTTGAAGAAAAGTTTCTAAATGTGCCTTCAGAAGCCTTAGTTTACACCATGAAAGGTGATCAAAAGTACTTCCCGGTATTTGATAACGCCGGCAAGTTATTACCTAATTTTATCTTTGTCACCAATATAGAATCAAAAGATCCACAGCAGATTATTTCAGGCAACGAAAAAGTCGTTCGTCCACGTCTGGCTGATGCAGAGTTCTTCTTTAACACTGATAAAAAGCACACGCTTGAGTCTCGTATTGCCAGTTTAGATACGGTTGTATTCCAAAAGCAGCTGGGCACACTAAAAGCGCGCGTTGAACGTATTTCAGCGTTAGCAGGCTTTATTGCAACACAAATGAACGACAATGGCGTCAATACTAATAGTCTAGATGCTAGCCGTGCAGGCTTATTGTCTAAAGCAGACCTTATGACCAACATGGTCATGGAGTTTACTGATACCCAAGGCACTATGGGCATGCATTACGCCCGCTTAGACGGCGAAACAGAAGCGGTAGCGCTAGCACTTGAAGAACAATATAAGCCTAAGTTCTCTGGTGATACAGTACCAACAGCAAATGTATCTTGCGCTGTTGCTTTAGCTGAAAAACTCGATACTTTAGTGGGTATTTTTGGTATTGGCCAAGCACCTAAAGGCGCGGCAGATCCATTTGCACTTCGTCGAGCTGCTATCGGTATTTTGCGAATTATTGTTGAACACAAGCTACCTTTGGACTTAGTAGAATTAATTGCTAAAGCACAAACCTTGCATGCTGCAAACATCACCAATGCGAATACCAGTGAGGATGTCCTAGAGTTCCTACTGGCACGTTTCCGAGCCTGGTATCAAGATAAAGGTATTCAAGTTGATGTTATTTTAGCCGTGCTTGCTCGTCGTCCGACTCGCCCAGCTGATTTTGACAGTCGCGTTAATGCAGTATCTCATTTCCGTGGTTTAGAAGCGTCTAGTGCGCTTGCTGCAGCCAATAAGCGTGTTTCTAATATCTTGGCTAAAGTTGAAGGTAAACTGCCTGAAACCATCAACCAAGCACTATTAAGCGAAACAGCAGAAAAAACCTTAGCAGCTAAACTTGCACAACTGCAACCACAGTTAGCCCCCTTGTTTGCCACAGGTGATTACCAACAAGCATTAACCTTATTAGCTGACTTACGTGAGAGCGTCGATCAGTTCTTTGAAGATGTGATGGTAATGGCAGATGATGAAGCATTGAAAAACAACCGTTTAGCTTTGTTAACTAATCTTCGTGAGCAGTTCTTACACGTTGCGGATATTTCATTACTACAATAGTGTCAGTCGACTATCATTAACAAAAAAAGCGCCGAAAGGCGCTTTTTTATGGGCAATACAATGATAAAACTCAAATGATGATAAAAAGCATATCTTAATCAATCTACAACCGGATCACCAAAGACAGACTACTTTTAAAGTGTATCTAAAACTGCATCAGCTTTTGATGTAGTACAATAAACTCTTCTTCACTCAAGTCCACTTGGGCCAACAACAGCGCCAATGCTTGAGGTAATTTATCAACCTGTTGCAACATCGAACACTCACTAATAATATTGGCTTTCCAAATGAGTAATGCCATCTCATCCACAGGTTTAATATTGCTATTCGCTAACAAAGTTAATGATGCTTCAAAGTGCTCTGGTAATTGCCAGTAACGAGCTAAAAGCGCACTCAGCGTTAATGACTTGGTGGTCATCACTTGCTTAAACAACGAAGAACTCGGCTGCTCTCCGGGCTCTGCTTGATAAAAAGCATCCACCAGCAATTTAAAAATCGCAATTTTACCCACGTCATGTAACAAACCTAATAAAAAAGCACGATCTCTTTGCTCAGAGCGAGCCAATTCGCTGGCTAAAAAAAGCCACTTGCATAGAATGACGCCAAATTTCTGCACCAAAGCGTCGAAAATAAATAGCTTTGATATCAATTAATTCTCGGGCTAAGCAAGTGGTAATAAACTGCCTTAACTGCTGTCGCCCCACCTGCACTAAAGCTTGTTGAATGCTACTAACATCCGTATCTGCACGTTTAAATGCGGGTGAATTGCATAGTTTGAGTACTTCAACACACAATAAAGGGTCTTGCTCAATGAGCTTTATTAGCTCTTGGGTTTCAATACTGTCATCAGCAAGCTTCTTATCAAGTTCGAGTATTTTACTAGGGAGTTTTAATACATTTTCAGCAATAGACTCTGGTGAGCTAAGTGCTTGCTCAATTTTTTGCATTACGCTTCGTTCAAGATTATTGGCAATACCTGTGGTGGTTGATTGTTGGCTAGCAAACAATAAACTATAAAACAATGCCGACAAATCTAACTGCGACTCAGCTGCAAGTTTAGGTGTAATTTCAACAGCGGGTTGTGTCGATTGTTGTTTGATCTGCTGGCGTTTTTCAACTGATGTTTTGCCAGTAAATTTAACTTGTTCATTACGGTCACGAATATTGAATAATTTTTTAAAAAAACCAGTAACCACAATTAATAACCTTATGAGAAGTTGAATTAAATACTATATAACCATAGTAAAAAAATACAAAAAAGGGTGCCCTATAGGCACCCTTTTTTTTAAAAACGCGCTTATACGTCTAAGTTAGCTACATTGAGCGCATTAGTTTCAATAAACTCACGACGCGGCTCAACTTGATCACCCATTAAGCAGGTAAATAGCTGATCGGCAGCAACAGCATCTTCAATGGTGACACGTAACATACGACGTGATTCAGGATCCATTGTAGTTTCCCACAATTGCTCAGGGTTCATTTCACCCAATCCTTTATAACGTTGAATATACAGACCGCGTTTTGCTTCACTGATAGTCCAATCTAACGCTTCTAAGAAGCTTTCAACTTCCTTAACACGCTCGCCACGTTGTACATAGCCGCCTTCTTCAATCATACCGTCTAGCGCAGCACCTAATTTAGCAATACGTTGGTAATCGGTTGAGGTGAAGAAGTCATAACCAAATAAATAATTAGTATCAATACCGTGTTTACGGATCGTCACGCTAGGGGTATAAACCTTACGCTCAGGATCAAGCATCACATTAACGGTAAAGATAATTCCGCTGCTTTCTCGATCAATTAAGTCCGCGATAAAGGCATTACACCAAGTCGTCATCTTCGCTTCATCACTCAACACATCTGCTGTCACTTCAGGGTGATACAACATGCGGTCAAGTAATACTGCTGGGAAACGCTTTTCTAGACGCTTAATAATACGTTCAACTTCACGATACTGGGCGACTAAACGCTCTAATGGCTCACCAGACATTCCCAACGCACCTTGGCTTGGGTAAATATTAGTGCCATCAAGTGCTTGAGTGGTTAAGTATTCAGTTAATGCTGGCTCATCTTTCAAATACTGTTCTTGCTTACCTTTTTTCACTTTAAACAGTGGTGGTTGCGCAATGTAAATATAGCCACGTTGGATTAACTCAGGCATTTGACGGAAGAAGAAGGTCAACAGCAAGGTACGAATATGTGAGCCGTCGACGTCAGCATCGGTCATGATGATGATGTTGTGATAACGCGTTTTATCTGGATTATATTCGTCACGGCCGATACCACAACCTAATGCAGTAATAAGCGTTGCGACTTCTTGTGAAGATAACATCTTATCAAAACGCGCTTTTTCTACGTTTAAGATTTTACCTTTCAGCGGCAGAATGGCTTGGTTTTTACGGTTACGTCCCTGCTTGGCAGATCCGCCAGCAGAGTCCCCTTCCACGATATAGATTTCAGAAAGACCAGGATCTTTCTCTTGGCAGTCAGCCAGTTTGCCTGGCAAGCCACCTAAATCTAATGCACCTTTACGGCGAGTCATTTCACGAGCTTTACGCGCCGCTTCACGTGCACGAGCCGCATCTACAATTTTGCCAACAATTAATTTAGCATCTGCTGGATTTTCTAATAGGTAATCGTTTAACTGCTCACCCATGGTTTGTTCAACTGCACTTTTCACTTCACTTGATACAAGTTTGTCTTTAGTTTGTGAACTGAACTTAGGATCTGGCACTTTCACAGAAATAACCGCAGTTAAGCCTTCACGGGCATCATCACCAGTAGCACTGGTTTTACCTTTTTTGTTAAAACCTTCACGTTCCATGTAGTTATTCAAGTTACGTGTTAATGCACCACGGAAGCCCACTAAGTGAGTACCACCATCGCGCTGAGGAATATTATTGGTAAAACAGAAGATGTTTTCTTGATAACCATCATTCCACTGCATGGCAACTTCGACAGTAATACCGTCATCACGCTCTTGTGAAAAATGGAATACATCTTTGTTTATTGGCGTTTTATTACGGTTTAAGTAATCTACGAAAGCACTAATACCACCTTCATACTTAAAGAACTCATCTTTGTTATCACGTTCGTCAACTAAACGAATACCCACGCCAGAGTTGAGGAAAGACAGTTCACGTACTCGTTTGGCTAAAATTTCGAAATGGAATTCAACGTCGGTAAACGTCTGACTACTTGGCCAAAAACGAAGTTCGGTACCGGTTTTAACTGCATCACCGATTTCTTTGATCGGCGCATCTGGTACCCCATGAGTATAAAACTGCTCATAGACTTTACCTGCACGGCGAATGGTTAACTGTAGTTTTTCTGATAAGGCGTTAACGACCGACACACCCACGCCGTGAAGACCGCCAGAGACTTTGTAAGAGTTATCATCAAACTTACCACCAGCATGAAGTACGGTCATAATAACTTCAGCGGCAGAGATCCCCTCTTCCTCGTGGATTGACACAGGAATACCACGACCATCGTCTTTTACTGAGACTGAACCATCAGAATGAATGGTAATGGTGATATCGCTACAATGGCCGGCTAAAGCTTCATCGATAGAGTTATCAACCACTTCGAATACCATGTGATGAAGACCTGTGCCATCATCAGTATCACCAATGTACATACCAGGTCTCTTACGGACTGCATCAAGGCCTTTTAATACCTTGATACTCGAAGAATCGTAACTATTCTCTGACATATTTATCTCTCGTTGTTATTCAATAACCGTTACTCGCCCTTGTTCCACATGAAACATCCTGTTTGGAGGGCTAGATAACGAATCGACTATTGCTTGCGGATCGATCGCAGTGACAAAAATTTGTGCACCGGTTTCGGTTAACTGCTGAAGCAATAGCTGCCTATGCTGTGCATCCAACTCCGACGGTAAATCGTCGACTAGATAAATACTATTTTTATCTAGTTGTTGTTTGAGCAACTTTCCCTGTGCAATACGCAGTGCACAGACTAATAATTTTAATTGTCCACGGGACAACGCATCCTGCGCTGGTAAATTACCCACTCGCAAACGTAAGTCTGCTTTGTGGGGGCCGCTGCCCGTATTACCAGCGGCTAAATCTCTTGAGTATTGGTTTTCAAGTAATTGGGCAAAATCCGTTTTACTGTCCCATCCTCGGGTAAAAGAAACCTTAATATCAATATGAGGTAAAAACACCCCGATTATACCCTTTAGTAGCTCATTTAACGAGTCTACATATAGATTTCGTATATCGGTAACCTGTTCAGCATACCGCACCAACTCCTTATCCCAAAACTGTATTTGGCTGTAGGAAGATTGATTTCTAAGTAATTGATTGCGCTGCTTTAATACCTTTCGAGTATTTCACCCAAGCTTGATAAAAATTCGGATCAGAATGAAATGCACCCCAATCGATAAATTGACGTCGAGCTTTAGGTCCCTCGAACAATAACGAAAAACTTTCTGGGGTGATGACTTGAATAGGCAAGGTTTCGGCTAAGGTCGATAAACGCTTAACCTTTTCACCATCAATTTTAACTTCTGTCTCACCACTTCGATAACGACGTAAACCTATTTTACAGTCTCGTTCAGCGTCTATTAAATGGGCAAACAAGGTGAGTTTATCGTCTTCATGGTTGATCACACGTTGCGATAAATGGCTACGAAATGAGCGGCCCATACCCAAAAAATAAATAGCTTCAAGAATACTGGTTTTGCCACTGCCATTTTGACCGTAAATCAAATTTAAGCCCTTACAAGGCTCCAATGATGCTGAGGTAATGTTACGAAATGAACTGATGGTAATACGCGATAAACTCATGAAAACCTATTTGTGATAACCGCTGTGATTAATCCAGTAAAGACAAATAAGGCGCCTTACAGCACCTTATATAACTTGTTAGACA
Source organism: Shewanella vesiculosa (assembly GCF_021560015.1). Taxonomy (NCBI): domain Bacteria; kingdom Pseudomonadati; phylum Pseudomonadota; class Gammaproteobacteria; order Alteromonadales; family Shewanellaceae; genus Shewanella; species Shewanella vesiculosa. Next base: position 3,531,252 of record NZ_CP073588.1, read on the forward strand.
ATAATCCGTTATAGACGCATTGGCATCACCACATACATAGAATCTTCTTCTTTGTGGTTTTCAATCAAGGCACTCGAATTGCCATCAATTAGAGTAATACGAACTTCATCACTGGCTAAGTTATTTAAAACATCAAGTAGATAACTAACGTTAAAACCAATTTCTAGATTGTCAGAGTCATATTCAACATCAATGATCTCTTCAGCTTCTTCTTGCTCAGGATTATTAGCGGTAATTTTTAATAAACCAGATTCAAGCTGAATACGTACACCACGGAATTTTTCATTCGACAGAATAGAAGCACGGGTTAACGCTTGCTTTAATTGATTACGACTGGCAATGACCACTTTGTTGCCACCCTTAGGTAACACTCGGCGGTAATCAGGGAAACGTCCATCAACAAGTTTACTGGTAAACACAGCAGAACTGGTAACCGCTCGAATAGCATTATCACCAATAGCAATGGTGATGTCCTGATCGTCACTGTCGAGTAAGCGCGCCATTTCAACCACACCTTTGCGCGGTACAATGACTTGCTTTTCAGGTAATGTCACCTCAAGGGTGCGATGGCTTAATGCTAAACGGTGTCCATCTGTAGCGATAGCACGTAATACATTACCTTCGGTTTCAAATAACAATCCATTGAGATAATAACGCACATCTTGGTTAGCCATTGAAAACTGAGTAGAGTCAATTATCGACTTCAACACACCTTGCTTTAAGCTAAATTCAATATCCGCTTGGAATGCTTCAACGTTGGGGTAATCTTCGGCAGGTAATGTTGCTAAGGAAAAACGGCTACGGCCTGATCGCAATAACCATTTATTATCTTGCTGTTCGACTTTTAATTCACTTTGCTCTGGCAATGACTTAACAATATCCAGCAGTTTTTTGGCAGGAACGGTCGTACGACCGACATCAATATCACCATGAATAGCCGCTTGGCCCACTAACTCAACTTCTAAATCAGTGCCCGTTAGCTTAAGTGAAGACTCACTAACTTCAACTAATAAGTTGGCTAAAATAGGTAAATTGTGTCTGCGTTCTACCGCGCCGCACACTAGCTGCAACGGCTTTAATAGGGCGTCCCTATCAATTGAAAATTTCATCGTGTCTAGATTCCCTGAATTAAGAAGACAAAGTTCTAATCAAGTTAGCATAATCTTCTTTAATATCATGACTTTCTTCGCGCAATTGAGCGATTTTACGACAAGCATGTAATACTGTCGTATGGTCACGACCACCAAAAGCATCACCTATTTCCGGTAAACTTTGGTTAGTAAGTTCTTTAGATAGCGCCATCGCCACTTGTCTAGGCCTTGCCACACTGCGAGAACGGCGTTTAGATAGCATATCTGCCATTTTTATTTTGTAGTATTCAGCAACTGTCTTCTGAATATTGTCTATAGTGACTAATTTTTCTTGCAGTGCCAAGAGATCTCTTAATGCTTCACGCACAAAGTCGATAGTAATTGGACGACCAGTAAAGTTAGCATTAGCAATCACGCGGTTTAGCGCGCCTTCTAACTCACGTACGTTTGAACGTAAACGCTTAGCAATAAAAAATGCCACTTCATCAGGTAGGTTTATTCCGCTCTCTTGTGCTTTACGCATTAAAATCGCTACGCGGGTTTCTAACTCTGGAGGCTCAATCGCAACCGTTAAACCCCAACCAAAGCGTGATTTTAAACGATCCTCTACCCCGTCAATCTCTTTAGGATAACGATCTGAGGTTAAAATAATTTGATGATTACCTTCTAATAATGCATTAAAGGTATGGAAAAATTCTTCTTGAGAACGATCTTTATTGGCAAAAAATTGAATATCATCAATAAATAATGCATCGACGCTACGATAATAACGCTTAAACTCTTCGATCGCGTTGTTTTGTAATGCTTTAACCATGTCCTGAACAAAACGCTCAGAGTGCATGTACACCACTTTAGCATTGGGATTATTTTTAATAATACCATTGCCAACTGCGTGTAAAAGATGAGTTTTACCTAAACCAGTGCCGCCATATAAAAACAATGGATTATAAGCGCCACCTGGATTTTCAGATACTTGTAAAGCCGCAGCTTTACCTAACTGATTCGATTTACCTTCAACGAAGTTATCAAATTGATAGGTAGGATTAATATTACTACGATGATTAGGATTAATAATCGGTTCGGCTTGGGTATTAAAAGACGTCGTTCCCACTTGAGCTTTGGTTTGACGATTCACAGGCTTAACCGCTACCGGAGCTGGCGCAACCGGACGTGCAGAAGGACGGCTACCAATATCAAAACGTAACTTAGGTGCATTACTGCCCATTTGTTCAGTAAAAAATTGATTAATGATATTGATATATTTATCGCGTACCCAATCCAGCACAAAACGATTAGGTGCATACAAAACTAATGTATCACCATCCATTTCAGCTTGTAACGGACGGATCCACATACTGAACTGCTGTGCTGATAACTCGTCTTGTAGTCTACCGATACATTGTTGCCAAAGTGAAACCGCCACTTATTTATCCCCAAATATCTTTAATCAAAGGAGATGTATTCTATAGTGAGATCACAATGATCGCTATCCTTTAAAGCAGAATTATCCCCAGCGAGATCATTCTGTGTATAAATGGATGATCTTCCATGATCAAAATCGATCGGTAAATAGTAAAAATCAAGCAAATCCAGCTTTATTAACCGATCCAACTTGATCTATAATAGCCTTTCTTTGATCTGCTGAAACAACGAAAGATCCACAAGATATAGTGTCTGTACACAGACTTATCCACATCTTATGGTGCTTAATGCTTAGTAGCTTCAAATAAAGATTGGCAGAAATTTATCATATAAGTACTTTCGTTATTGACGACAGTACTTAAAGTGATTACAATTCGGCCTCTTTTTTGCCCTTACCTCTAATGTTGGAGATAAGGAAAATTCACTAACAAAGACGGATTGCCATCATGAGTAAACGTACTTTTCAACCTAGCAACCTGAAGCGCAAGCGTTCTCACGGCTTCCGCGCTCGTATGGCTACTGTAGGCGGCCGTAAGGTGCTTGCACGTCGTCGTGCGAAAGGTCGCGCTCGTTTATCTGCGTAAGTAGATAACTAGGTGACTAGCTATACCTTTTCGCGGGAGTTACGTTTGTTAACTCCCGCGCAATTTAAATCTGTATTCTCCAATCCAATCAAAGCATCCTCTGCTGAAATAACTCTGCTCGCAATTCCAAATTCAGAGCAACATCCCCGTTTAGGATTAACTGTGGCCAAACGTTTTGTTAAACGTGCAAACCAACGTAATCGCATTAAACGTGTGATAAGAGATAGTTTTCGTTTACATCAACACGACATCCCAGATATCGATATCGTTGTATTAGTCAGAAATGGCGTGATGGAAATGGAAAATGCAGAAATACAAAAATTAATAGAAAAGCTATGGCACAAACTCAGTCGCCGTTACAATGGCTAGCAACTACGTTTATACGTGGTTACCAAATTTTTATCAGCCCTTTATTGGGACCGCGTTGTCGGTTCAATCCAACCTGTTCTTATTATGCTATAGAAGCAATAAAAACACATGGAACAGTGAAAGGTAGTTGGTTTGCAATGAAACGCATATTAAAATGTCACCCTTTACATCCCGGCGGTAGTGATCCCGTCCCCCCTAAAAATGACAGGTGTAATAAATAGGCTATGGAATCTCAACGCAATATATTGCTAATCGGTCTGCTTTTTGTCAGCTATTTAATGTGGACACAGTGGCAAACAGATAAAGCACCAAAACCGGCAACAGCTCAAACTGTTACCCAAACTAACGCCTCATCACAGCACAGTGCTGATGTTCCAGAAGCAGATATCTCAGGGACACCAGTAGAATTACCTGCAACGACAAACCTTATTAGCGTCAACACTGACCAGCTTGATATTAAAATCAGCCCAGTTGGTGGTGACATTGTTTATGCTGCATTAGTAGAACATAAACGCGAAATCGACAGTAACGACCCCTTTGTTATTTTAGATCAGCAAAATGAGTTCACTTATATTGCTCAAAGTGGACTTATTGGGCGTGATGGTATTGATAGCAGCGCTAAAGGCCGTGCAACATATAATGTTCAGGCTAGCTCATATTCTTTAGCTGATGGTAAAGACACATTAACAGTGCCATTTACATACACAGCAGATAACGGTGTCACCTACGTAAAAACCTTTACGTTTACCCGTGGTCAATATGACATCAAAGTTGATTACAGCATCAACAACATTTCAGCTGCACCATTACAAGTGCAAATGTATGGTCAAATTAAGCAAACGATTAAAGAATCAGAAAGTAGCATGATGATGCCAACCTACCGTGGTGGCGCTTTCTCGACTCAAGATACTCGTTATGAAAAATATAACTTTGACGATATGGCTGACAAGAACCTAGCTAAAGTTACACTCGGTGGTTGGGCTGCAATGCTTCAACATTACTTTGTGTCAGCTTGGGTTCCACCAGCAACAGATTCAAATACTATTTTCACAAGCTTAAGTGCTGGTGGATTAGCTAACATTGGTTTCCGTGGCGCGGTATATGATATTGCACCTGGCGCAACACAAAATATTAGCTCACAGTTTTATGTCGGTCCTAAAAACCAAAAAGCGCTTTCAGCGATTTCTGAAACCTTAAACTTAGTTGTTGATTACGGTTTCTTATGGTGGTTAGCCATTCCAATCCATTGGTTATTGATGTTCTATCAATCATTTGTGGGTAACTGGGGTGTAGCAATCATTTTGATAACACTGACAGTGCGTGGTGGTTTATACCCACTAACGAAAAAGCAATATACCTCAATGGCCAAAATGCGTAATCTTCAGCCTAAATTGACTGAGATGAAAGAACGCTTTGGTGATGACCGTCAGAAAATGGGTCAAGCCATGATGGAGTTGTATAAGAAAGAGAAAGTAAACCCTATGGGCGGTTGCTTACCTATTCTGTTACAGATGCCGATCTTCATCGCACTTTACTGGGTATTACTTGAAAGTTATGAATTACGCCATGCGCCATTCATGCTTTGGATTACCGACTTATCAGTACAAGATCCATACTATGTATTGCCATTGTTAATGGGCTTATCAATGTTCTTGATGCAGAAAATGCAGCCTGTAGCGCCAACAATGGATCCAATGCAAGTGAAAATGATGCAGTGGATGCCGGTTATCTTTACCGTGTTCTTCTTATGGTTCCCAGCAGGTCTAGTACTTTACTGGTTAGTGGGTAACTTAGTTGCCATCACTCAACAGAAGATTATTTATGCTGGTCTTGAGAAAAATGGCATAAAATAGCCTAAGCTCAATCTTGTATAACTGATTAAAAAGGCGGCTGATTAGCCGCCTTTTCCTTTATCAATTTTATAGGTACTACCGTGACAACAGACACTATTGTGGCGCAAGCCACCGCACCTGGACGAGGTGGCGTAGGTATCATTCGCGTATCAGGCGACTTAGCCACTAATGTCGCGACGGCGATTATTGGCCATGTTCCAAAAACCCGTTATGCAGAATATTGTGACTTTAACAATGCCGACGGTCAGGTTATTGACCAAGGTATTGCACTTTTCTTTAAAGGTCCCAATTCATTTACTGGCGAAGATGTCCTTGAACTGCAAGGCCATGGCGGCCAAATTGTGCTGGATATGTTGATTAAACGCGTCATGGAAATTGATGGCATACGTATAGCCAGGCCTGGTGAATTCAGCGAACAAGCCTTTATGAATGATAAGCTCGACTTAACTCAGGCAGAAGCGATTGCTGACTTAATCGATGCCACCAGTGAGCAAGCTGCCAAAAGTGCATTGCTATCACTCCAAGGTGAGTTCTCAAAAGAAGTTCACGAGCTTGTCGACCAAGTGACCAACTTACGTTTGTATGTCGAAGCTGCGATTGATTTTCCAGATGAAGAAGTCGATTTTTTATCTGATGGTAAAATTGCCAATGCCTTATATAAAATCATCGATAAATTAGACACAGTGCAAGACAGTGCCAAGCAAGGCTCCATTATCCGCGAAGGCATGAAGGTAGTGATTGCCGGCCGTCCTAATGCCGGTAAATCAAGCTTACTCAATGCACTAGCCGGTAAAGAGTCGGCAATTGTCACTGAAATTGCTGGAACAACTCGTGATGTACTACGTGAACACATCCACTTAGACGGTATGCCACTGCACATCATAGATACTGCGGGGTTAAGAGACACACTCGACACAGTTGAACAAATTGGCATTGAGCGCGCATGGGCCGAAATAGCCACTGCAGATAGAGTCTTGTTTATGGTTGATGGCACGACAACTGAGGCTATCGACCCTCGCGAGATTTGGCCAGACTTTATCGACCGCCTACCATCAAAACTAGGCGTAACGGTTATTCGTAATAAAGCTGACATAACTGGTGAAACCTTAAATAATACTGAAGAACAAGGTTACAGCGTTTACCGCATTTCAGCTAAGACAGGCTTAGGTGTTGAAGAATTAAAACAACATCTTAAATCATTAATGGGCTACCAAAGTAACTTAGAAGGCGGCTTTATTGCACGTCGTCGCCATTTGGAAGCACTCGATCTTGCCGCCAGTCACTTGCAGTTAGGTAAAGAGCAGCTTGAAGTGTATTTAGCCGGAGAGTTACTGGCTGAAGAACTGCGTATGTGCCAAATGGCATTATCTGAAATCACCGGTAAATTTACCTCAGACGATTTGCTCGGTAAGATTTTTGGCTCATTTTGTATCGGAAAATAACCAAGCTATGATCCCCACACTCGCAAATCAGGTTGTGATACTCGATTTTGAAACCACAGGATTATCACCCGATAATGGCGACCGAGCCATTGAAATTGGTGCGGTAAAACTGGTTAATGGTCAAATAGTCGATACCTTTCAGGAACTGATTAATCCTGGTCGGCAGTGAATAGCTTTATTGAGCAGTACACTGGCATCAGTAATGAAATGCTGAAACATGCCCCAGCGTCTAAACAAGTCATGGGGCAGTTTGCCAAGTTTATTGCAGGCTTTAATCTGGTGGCACACAATGCCAGCTTTGATAAAAAGTTTCTCGATGCTGAATTTAGCCATAATAAACTGCATTACACTGGTCAGTTTGCTTGCTCGTTATTATTGTCTCGACGTATTAGCCAAGATGCCCCCAATCATAAGCTTGGCACATTAGTAGATCATCACCAGTTATCTAACGATGGTGTGTTTCACCGCGCTTTAGCCGATGCCACCATGACCAGCCATTTATGGTTATATCAAATTGAAGTGTTACAGCAGCAACTGCCCAAGCAAGCTATTACCATTGATATCATCAATAAAATATCCAGCCTCCCAAAAGCGCAAATTGCGCGTTATTTGCGAACCATGAGCTAGTTAAATCTCAGCCTAAAAAAATAAGCTTGGGAACCTAATAGACTACAACCAAACAGGGTTAATTAAAGCTGTTGCGATAACTTATCAACCAGCAATCTCACTTTGGGTGATAAATGGCGGTTATGTGGATACAAAGCCCAAATACCTTCTTTAGGTTGTTGAAAAGATGCAAGTAATACCACCAACTCCCCTTCAGCAATAGCATCATTGACGTAATATCCCGGTAACTGCACAATCCCCAAACCACAAATAGCCGCATTTAATAAACTCAAACCACTACTACAGGCCAAAGATCCATGCACTTTTACCGTCTTGGGTTTACCTTGCTCAACAAAATGCCAATGAGACTGACTGCCAATTAAACAATTGTGCTGGCTCAACTCTGACAAGGCATAAGGCGTACCGTATTTAGCGATATAACTCGGGGCTGCGCACACATATTGGCTGCGACTCGTCAGACGCTTTGCCATCATGGTTGAATTAGTTAACCGCCCTAACCTAATAGCCAAATCATACCCACCATCCACCAAATCAAGTTGCTGATTAGTCAGCTCGCAAATCACTTCAATGTCGGGATATTGTTGCATAAACTCAATGACTATCGGCATGATAAACTTTTCACCGTAAGTCACTGGTGCGGTAATTCTAATAAGTCCTTGTGGCTTATCTTTTAAGCTGGAAATAGCACGCTCAGCCTCATCAAGACTGTTTAATACTTGGCGGCAATGCTGATAGTAAACTGTACCTTCTTCGGTTAACGATACTTTACGAGTGGTGCGATAAAATAATTTGGTGTTTAAACGATTTTCAAGCTGACTGATTTGTCGACTCACTTGCGCAGTTGAAATACTTAAACGCTTACCCGCCACCGTAAAACTGTCAGTTTCGGCCACAGCCACAAACTCAAAAATGCCTTCCCACTTCATCATTATTACATTCTCGTAAAAGTCATTTGCAAAATAAGCTAATTATCATTGTATGATAAACAAATACAATAGCTAAATACACTACACTGTAGTAATACCTCTTAACCATGTTGACCATGGTCGTTAATGTTAAGGAAATCATTTATGTCAGCACAATTTATAAAATCAAAAGCCGCTATTGCTTGGGGACCAGGCCAGCCACTATCGGTAGAAGAAGTCGACGTAATGTACCCAAAAGCGGGTGAAGTGATGGTACGTATTGTGGCATCAGGTGTTTGTCATACCGATGCTTTCACGCTTTCAGGTGATGATCCTGAAGGGGTATTCCCAGCCATTCTTGGTCATGAAGGCGGCGGTATTGTTCACATGGTCGGTGAAGGCGTGACTAGCGTACAAGTTGGCGATCATGTTATTCCGTTATACACAGCAGAATGTGGAAAATGTAAATTCTGTACCTCAGGTAAAACCAACCTCTGTAGTGCCGTTCGTGCGACCCAAGGTAAAGGACTTATGCCTGATGGCACCACACGTTTCTTTAAAGATGGCGAGCCAATCTTCCATTATATGGGCTGCTCAACTTTCTCGGAATACACAGTATTACCAGAAATATCATTAGCTAAAGTTAACCCAAGTGCGCCACTTGAAGAAGTCTGTCTACTGGGTTGTGGTGTCACCACAGGCATTGGTGCGGTACTTAAAACAGCTAAAGTTCAACCTGGCGATACGGTTGCTATTTTTGGTTTAGGTGGCATTGGTTTATCGGCCATTATTGGCGCGACTATGGCAAGAGCTAGCCGCATTATTGGTATTGATTTAAACGAATCAAAATTTGAATTGGCTAAAAAACTTGGCGCGACTGACTGTATTAATCCTAAGGATTTTGATAAACCAATCCAAGATGTGATTGTTGAAATGACCGACGGTGGTGTCGATTTCTCATTTGAATGTATTGGTAACGTCAATGTAATGCGCAGTGCATTAGAGTGCTGCCATAAAGGCTGGGGCGAGTCGGTGATTATTGGTGTTGCTGGTGCCGGCCAAGAAATATCAACCCGTCCATTCCAGTTAGTCACTGGTCGTGTATGGCGTGGCAGTGCATTTGGTGGCGTTAAAGGACGCAGTGAGTTACCTGGTATTGTTGAACAATACTTAGCGGGTGAGTTTAAGTTAGACCAATTTATTACTCACACCATGGGCCTTGAAGGTATTAACGAAGCATTTGATTTAATGCACAAAGGCGAAAGTATTCGAAGTGTGATTCACTTTGCTAAGTAATATTTAATTGCTCATCACAGGCGCAGTTAAGGGTAAAGTCACTTAACTGCGTTCTGACAAATAAGGACACATAATGACCATTGAAAGTATCAGCAGTACCAAAGCATTTGGTGGTTGGCATAAACAATATAGTCATCATTCAAGCACACTTAATTGTGCAATGCGGTTTGCCATTTACTTGCCGCCCCAAGCAGAAAGCCAAGCAGTACCTGTTTTATATTGGTTGTCAGGACTCACCTGTACTGATGAAAATTTTATGCAAAAAGCAGGTGCACAACGTATAGCAGCTGAATTAGGTATGGCGATAGTCGCACCCGATACTAGCCCACGAGGAGAAGGCGTCGCAGATGATCCCGACGGCGCTTATGACTTTGGTTTAGGTGCAGGCTTTTATCTTAATGCTACCAAACCGCCATTTAGTCAGCATTATCAAATGTATGATTACGTGGTTAACGAATTGCCGGCTTTGATTGAAGCTCATTTTCCGGTAACAGAACAGCGTAGTATAAGCGGCCATTCCATGGGTGGACATGGTGCCTTAACCATCGCACTTAAAAATCCGCACCGATATAATAGCTTGTCAGCATTTAGTCCAATTTGTCATCCAATGGACTGTCCTTGGGGTATAAAAGCATTTCGTGGCTACTTAGGTGATGATCAGCAACAATGGCAGCAATACGACAGCTGTGAGTTGATGGCTAAAAGCCAGCAATTTGTGCCTGCGCTGGTGGACCAAGGCAGTAAGGACAACTTTTTAGACGAACAACTAAAACCGCAAATCTTAGTGCAAGCCGCTAAAAACAAAGGCTACCCGCTAGAACTAAGAATGCAGCCAGGCTATGACCACAGCTATTATTTTATCGCGACCTTTATTGAAGACCATCTGCGTTTTCATGCAAAGCACTTAGCGCTTTTATAGACAGCTACTGTCATTAAAATAAAAACGAGCCCTTCAGGCTCGTTTTTTTATCTCTATGAATACCCTAATGACTTTTTTCTAAGCGAGAAAAATAATCTTTTGCTGCAGCCCTAACCTTAGGCGCCAGCAATAAAGCAGACGTCATAGTCGGTATTGCCATTAACGCGTAAGCGGCATCAATAATGTTAACAATTTCTTGCAAGCTAGCCGTTGCGGCAAACAAAATGGCTAATAAATAAAAGTATTGGTAAAAACGGATACGTTTACGCCCAAATAGAAACGCAAAACACTGACCACCATAAAATGCTTGAGTAAATATGGTACTAATGCTGAAAAATATCACACATAAAATAAGTAAATACGGCCCAACACCAGGCATAGTAATTTCAAAAGCTTGCGCCGATAAATTAACCCCTTCAGCTTCAGTACCTTGCCAAACACCCGAGATTAAAATAATCATAGCAGTGGCAGTACAAACCAATAGAGTATCAATAGCAGGGCCTAACATGGCCACTAAGCCTTCTTTAACTGGTTCATTGGTTTTGGCACTACCATGAGCCATAACCTCAGTGCCTATCCCAGCCTCGTTTGAGAATGCAGCACGACGAATACCAATTAGCATAGTCCCTAAAATACCGCCACCTACTGAATTTAATGAAAAAGCCTCGGAGAAAACAAGACTAAAATATCCCGGTATTTGCTCAATATTTGTCACTATTACATACGCAGCGCAGCTCATGTAAATTAAGATCATTAATGGCACAACTTTAGATGCTACTGTCGCGATCCGCTTAATACCGCCTAAAATCACGCTGGCAACAATCACCATCACCACAATACCTAAGCTTAAATCGAGCCAAAAAGTGGATTGATCGGCAGGAAAATGACCTGGTTTAACAAATACCCATTCACGAATGATCTGCACTAATTGATTAGAATTGAATAAAGGAAAGTTACCAATTAAACCAACAACGCAGAAAAACACGGCTAAAAAATGCCATTTTTTACTCAATCCTTGGGTAATGATGTACATAGGACCACCCTGCACATCACCATTCTCATCTTTACCGCGGTACATAATGGCTAAGGTACAGGTAAAAAACTTGGTTGCCATACCAACAATAGCGCTAATCCACATCCAAAAAATAGCCCCTGGGCCACCCACCATAATGGCAACAGCGACACTACCAATATTGCCCATTCCCACGGTACCAGCCATGGCACTGGATAACGCCCCAGCATGACTAATATGACCTTCGGCGCCATCATCAGGATACTTGCCCCTAACGACATTAATCGCGTGACCTATATAGCGAAAAGGCACAAATCGAGAGTAAATAAGGAAGAATAACCCGCCGCCGACGAGTAAAATAAGCATGTGTGGACCCCATGCAAGGTCGGCAAATTGTTTAGTTATTTCAGCAATATTCATTAAAACCTGTTGTTATATTGTTAAATAGAGCTTAAGAAAATACTGATATTACCCACACAGCGCAATGAAAAATAAGCGTAAAATAGATGAATAAATTTAATCATTGGAAATCAACATGACAAAAATAGCATTATTAGTAGGCACAACATTAGGCGGTTCAGAATATGTTGCCGATGAAATGGCAGCTCAACTAACTCAGTTAGATCATCAAACAGAGGTATTTATAGAGCCAAATTTGGATGAATTAGCTGATTTTTCACTGTGGATCATTGTCTGTTCTACTCATGGAGCTGGCGATCTACCCGATAATATCGTGCCTTTTTATCAACAATTAATGATCGAAAAGCCCGATCTTAGTCATATTAAGTTCGCATTGTGTGCAATTGGCGACTCAAGCTATGATACTTTTTGCCAAGGACCTGAGAAAATCATCGCACAACTTTTACAGCATGGATCAAATGCTATTGTGGATAAGCTCCAAATCGATGTACAACACAATCCTATCCCTGAAGAACCTGCTCTAGCGTGGTTGTTACAATGGCAGCATCTTATCTAAACACCAATAACCCCGATCTTATCTTGCATAAATCATGATCAATCCACAGATTAGATCACACTTACCCACAATATAACCTTTATAAGTATAACTTTGTGGATAAGCTATTATTTTTAGCGATCATAACTCTGTACTATTCACACTCCGATCCGCTCAATGATCACCCTTGTGGATAAGTAGCCGATCTATCCCCATGTTATCTTGAGTTTGATCGCGATCAGATCACAGGTTAGTTTTTACTTTACTATATGATTTTAATAAGGAATAAAAGTTATCAACAGAAAAGTCCGATCCTAATAATAAACATAATAAAAAGATCTATATAAAGATCTTAAGATCTATTAAGCAAACCGCATATTGATCAATCAATGAAAAATGATCGTTCACGTTAAGACAAGCAAGTGCTAAAATGATCCAATCGAAAAAAGATTAAATTCGAATTCAACTTTCTTAGCTATCAAAGGTCAGATAATGCATTTTCATGAACGGTTTGATGTAATTGTTGTAGGTGGTGGTCATGCCGGAACTGAAGCCGCACTTGCTGCTGCAAGAATGGGCTCAAAAACATTATTGTTAACCCACAACATCGACACACTTGGGCAAATGTCTTGCAACCCTGCTATCGGCGGAATAGGTAAAGGCCATTTAGTTAAAGAAATTGATGCTTTGGGCGGTGCTATGGCAACAGCTACTGACTTTGCAGGCATTCAATTTAGAACATTAAATTCAAGCAAAGGCCCAGCCGTTCGTGCAACACGAGCCCAAGCAGACAGAGCTTTATATCGCCAAAAGATCCAAAGTATTTTACAGAACCAAGTTAACTTACGTATTTTTCAACAAGCTGTAGACGATTTAGTTGTTGAAAATAATAAAGTTGTTGGTGTAGTGACTCAAATGGGACTAGCATTTGAAGCGCCAGCGATCGTATTAACGACAGGCACATTTTTAAGCGGCAAAATTCATATTGGAATGCAAAATTACAGTGGTGGTAGAGCGGGTGATCCTCCAGCCATTGCGTTAGCAAATCGATTACGTGAATTAAATATACGTGTTGGTCGCTTAAAAACCGGTACACCACCACGTATCGATGCCAATAGCATAGATTTTTCACAAATGACCGAACAAAAGGGTGATACACCATTACCAGTTATGTCATTTATTGGTGATGTCAGCCAACATCCAAGACAAATTTCATGTTTTATTACTCATACCAATGAGAAAACCCACGATATTATTCGTGGTGGATTAGATCGCAGCCCTATGTATTCTGGCGTGATTGAAGGGATCGGGCCCCGTTACTGTCCATCGATTGAAGATAAAATTCATCGTTTTGCAGATAAATCGTCACATCAGATCTTTATTGAGCCTGAAGGGTTAAGCACTAATGAGATCTATCCAAACGGTATCTCAACCAGTTTGCCATTTGACGTACAGTTAAATTTAGTTCGATCAATTAAAGGTATGGAAAACGCTGAAATTATGCGCCCAGGGCTATGCGATTGAATATGACTATTTTGATCCTCGCGATCTTAAAAACTCATTAGAAACTAAGGCTATTGAAGGACTTTATTTCGCAGGTCAGATTAATGGCACCACAGGCTATGAAGAAGCAGGTGCTCAAGGCTTACTTGCAGGTATGAACGCATCACTTCAAGTTCAAGGCAAAGAAGCGTGGTGCCCTCGTCGTGATCAAGCTTATCTTGGCGTACTAGTAGATGATTTATCTACTTTAGGCACTAAAGAACCGTACCGCATGTTCACCAGCCGCGCAGAATATCGTTTGTTACTTCGTGAAGATAATGCTGATTTACGCTTAACAGAAAAAGGCCGTGAACTTGGATTAGTTGATGATAATCGCTGGGCATCATTTGTTACCAAGAGAGAATCAATTGAATTAGAACTTCAGCGTTTACGCGGCCAATGGGTTCACCCTAACTCACCCTTGCTTGAAGTACTTAATCCACAATTAAATACGCCTATTTCACGTGAAGCATCATTTGAAGACCTACTTCGTCGTCCGGAAATGGATTATACCAAATTGATGTCTCTGGAAGGTTTTGGACCTGGACTAGAAGATCCTCAAGCAGCTGAGCAAGTACAAATTCAGGTAAAATATTCGGGCTATATTCAGCGTCAACAAGATGAAATTGATAAAGCTATTCGTCATGAAAGCTCACTACTACCACTTGATCTGGATTATCAAGAGGTCCCTGGTTTATCTAATGAAGTGATCGCAAAATTGAATAACCATAAACCCGATACTGTCGGGCAAGCATCACGGATCTCAGGGATCACTCCTGCAGCAATCTCAATTTTGCTAGTTCATTTGAAAAAAAGAGGTTTATTGCGAAAAATAGCCTAAAACAGATCATTTTTTCAAATCAATAACACAAGGGAAGCCATAAGGCTTCCCTTAGTGCTTTTACGGCTTCATAATAACTGCCGTCTTTATAACGTAACTTACGAGGCTTTCTGTGTTATCTGCCCAACTTAAATCCTATTTAGCTGAAATGAATATGTCGGCCACTGAATTACAACAAAAACAATTAATAGGTTTTGTTGAAATGCTTAATAAATGGAATAAGGCTTATAACCTCACCTCCGTTCGCGATCCTGAGCAAATGTTAATCCGCCATGTTATGGACAGTTTAACCGTTTCTCCTTATCTTGAAGGGCAGCGTTTTATCGATGTGGGAACCGGTCCTGGTTTACCAGGGATCCCATTAGCCATTATGAATCCAGATAAGCAGTTTGTATTACTCGATAGTTTAGGTAAACGGATCCGTTTTCAGAAGCAGGTTCAGTTCGAATTAAAAATTAATAACATCACTTCAATAGAAAGTCGTGTTGAAGCTTATAATCCTGATATTAAATTTGACGGAGTATTAAGCAGAGCATTTGCATCTATTCAAGATATGCTCAGTTGGTGTCACCATTTACCAACTGAAAAAGGCACTTTTTATGCACTAAAAGGCCAGTTAAATCAGCAAGAATTAGACGACATGCCAACAGGATTTTCGTTGGTAGAAACCATAATATTGCATGTACCGAAGTTAGATGAACAGCGACATTTATTAAAAATTGCTAAGCAATAAATCGCATTTCTTTCGCTAATAAAGCTAACCGGACATCAATAATTAAAGACAGGATGACATTGTGGGTAAAATCATTGCCGTAGCCAACCAAAAAGGTGGCGTTGGGAAAACAACAACTTGCGTTAATTTAGCCGCATCACTTGCCGCCACCAAGCGTAGAGTGTTGTTGATCGATTTGGATCCGCAAGGTAATGCGACTATGGGCAGTGGTATCGATAAGTATGAAGTCGATAACACTGCTTATGAATTATTAGTCGAAGAAAAACCCTTTGCTGAGATTGTGATTAAAAATACCGTTGGAAAATATGATTTGATCGCAAGTAATGGTGATGTTACTGCGGCAGAAATTAAATTGATGGAATTTTATGCTCGTGAAATCCGTTTACGTAATGCATTAGCGCCAATCAAAGATGATTACGATTATATTTTCATCGACTGCCCGCCATCGCTCAATATGCTTACCGTGAATGCTATGTCTGCTGCAGATTCAGTACTTGTGCCAATGCAATGCGAATATTATGCCCTAGAAGGTTTAACGGCATTGATTGATACCATTACTAAGCTAGGCGCCATGGTCAATCCAACCCTGAGCATAGAAGGTATTTTACGCACTATGTATGATCCGCGTAATCGTTTATCTAATGATGTATCTGATCAACTCAAGCAACATTTTGGCGAAAAAGTATATCGTACCGTCATACCGCGAAATGTTCGTTTAGCCGAAGCCCCTAGTTTTGGTGCACCTGCCATGTATTACGACAAATCGAGTGCTGGCGCTAAAGCTTATTTAGCCCTAGCGGGTGAAATTATCCGTCGTGCAGAACAGCAAACTCAACCAAAACAAGCGTAGGATATAAAAATGACCTTAAAAAAGCGCGGTTTAGGTAAAGGCTTGGATGCCTTATTAAGCCACAGTAATGCCGCTAGTCGTAAAAGTGATCAGGCTGAAGAACAGCAATCTACTCCGCTAAGTGACTTACTCCACCTCGATCTTGACTTATTACAGCCCGGTAAATATCAACCTCGTAAAGACATGTCGCCAGAAGCATTAGAAGAACTGGCTGAGTCTATTCGTGCTCAAGGGGTGATACAACCGATAGTGATCCGTAAAATTTCTGAAACTCATTATGAAATTATTGCCGGTGAACGCCGTTGGCGTGCGGCTCAATTAGCTAAATTAAATAAAGTCCCGTGTATTGTTAAGCAAGTGGCTGATGATGCAGCGGTCGCTATCGCGTTAATTGAAAATATTCAACGTGAAGACTTAAATGCAATGGAAGAAGCGATTGCATTACAACGATTACTTGAAGAATTTGAATTAACTCATCAACAAGTTGCTGATGCTGTAGGTAAATCTCGTGTAAGTGTGTCTAATTTATTACGTTTAAATAGCCTTAATGAGCCTGTTAAACGTTTGTTAGAGAATGGTGATATCGACATGGGCCATGCGCGTGCGTTATTGGCATTAGAGGGTGATGAACAGACAAATTTAGCTCGATTAGTGGCTTCTAAAGAAATGACTGTTCGAGAAACTGAACGATTAGTGAATAAAGCCTTAAATCCGACTAAAGACGCCGAAACACCAGCTAAAGATCATGATGTTAGCCGCTTAGAACAAGAGTTAATTGAAAGACTCGGTGCCAAGGTTGCCATCAATCATGGCAGTAAAGGTAAAGGCAAAATTGTAATAAATTACCAGAATCTTGCTGAATTAGACGGAATTTTAAATAAAATTCGATGATTTGTGAATCAAACCAATTTCATTAGTAAGTTTGTGACAGAGCTCTAATTTTTGTTTTCGATAATTTAGCGCCGAATAGTGTGCAAAATCGTCGTTTTACTATCATCAAAGTTGCAAACAAAGCGCGAAAAGGTATACTTTGCAGGCTTTTTGAATCTTAAGGCTAGTTTAATATTTTAAATTTAACATTAGGACCGCGAAAAGCAATAATGCGGAGATATGAAGTTGGGTAATGTTTTAGCGCGTCGTGGAAGGTTAGCAGCCTATAAATTAGTGCTGGTACAAGCTATCGTCGCGAGTATTATTTCAACACTATTTTTCGTTATGTGGGGAGCACAGTATGGCCTATCTGCACTTGCAGGTGGTGTAATTGCTGTACTTCCTAATTTTGTATTCGCAACCCTAGCTTTCTCACATAGTGGAGCAAGCTCTGCAGCAAAAGTGATTAAAAGCTTTTACTGGGGGGAAGCGGTAAAGATGCTGTTGACCATTGGATTATTTTCGTTAGTGTTTATCAATATGAAAGTCGGTTTTATGCCGCTTTTTACCTGTTATTCATTAGCGTTAGTTGTACATTGGATAGCACCTTTATATTTCAAGCAAAGTTAAGTGGGATGAATCATGGCTGCAACTGGTGAAGCGTTAACACCGCAGGGCTATATCCAACATCACCTTACCAATTTAAGTGTTGGTGAAGGGTTTTGGACTTGGCACATTGATTCGTTGCTCTTTTCGGTTGGGCTTGGGATGTTGTTCTTATGGCTGTTTTACCGTGCCGGCAAAAATGCGACAACAGGCGTTCCTGGCAAATTTCAATGTTTTGTTGAGATGATTGTTGAGTTCGTAGATAGCAGTGTGAAAGAAACTTTTCACGGCCGCAATCCTGTTATTGCACCTTTAGCTCTGACAATTTTCGTCTGGATTTTCATGATGAACTTCATGGATATGATCCCAGTCGATTGGTTACCTGCATTAGCTTCGTTAGCTGGTGTGCCATACCTAAAAGTTGTTCCGACTACTGACGTTAACATTACCTTCAGCTTAGCTCTTGGTGTGTTTGTGCTGATTATTTATTACAGCATTAAAGTCAAAGGTGTTTCAGGTTTTGTTAAAGAACTAACATTTCAGCCTTTTAACCATTGGGCAATGATACCCGTCAACTTATTATTAGAAACAGTGACTCTAGTTGCGAAGCCGATTTCATTGGCTCTACGACTATTTGGTAACTTGTACGCTGGTGAGTTGATATTTATCCTTATTGCATTGATGTACGGTTCTAACGTGGCGTTATCTGCTCTAGGTGTAGGATTACAACTAGGTTGGTTAATTTTCCATATTTTAGTTATTACTTTACAAGCATTTATTTTCATGATGTTGACTATTGTTTATTTAAGCATGGCACATGAAGATCATTAAGGGTAACCGAAAAATTTTTTGACCTAAATCATTAATAACAACGATTTAGAATATTGGAGATAGATATGGAAACTGTATTAGGAATGACGGCTATTGCTGTTGCTCTACTTATTGGTATGGGTGCATTAGGAACAGCTATCGGTTTCGGCCTTTTAGGTGGAAAGTTTTTAGAAGGTGCAGCTCGTCAGCCAGAAATGGCGCCTATGTTACAAGTTAAAATGTTCATCGTAGCGGGTCTTCTAGATGCCGTAACTATGATTGGTGTAGGTATTGCGCTATTTATATTTACTAACCCATTGGGTGCAATGCTTTAACTAACGCTTCTGTCTTTAATCTAACTAGGAGGCTGTTGTGAATTTCAACGCTACCCTATTCGGTCAGACGGTTGCCTTTATTCTCTTCGTGTGGTTTTGCATGAAGTTTGTATGGCCTCCGTTGATGAATGCCATCGAAGAACGCCAGAAGAAAATTGCTGATGGTCTGGCGGATGCCGGCCGTGCAGCAAAAGATCTAGAGTTAGCACAAATTAAAGCTACTGAGCAACTAAAAGAAGCAAAAGTAACTGCCAACGAAATTATTGAGCAAGCTAATAAGCGTAAGGCTCAAATCGTTGATGAAGCTAAAGTTGAAGCACAAACTGAGCGAGCTAAAATTTATCGCCCAGGGTCAAGCAGAAATTGAAAACGAACGTAATCGCGTGAAAGACGACCTGCGTAAGCAAGTTGCTTCTCTAGCCATCATTGGTGCAGAGAAAATTCTTGAACGTACGATTGATCCAGAAGCCCACAGTGACATTGTTAATAAACTTGTTGCTGAAATTTGATTAAGGGAGTTGAGTTATGGCTGAATTAAGCACCATCGCTCGCCCTTACGCAAAGGCAGCTTTTGATTTTGCTGTTGAGCATAAAGCAGTAGATAGTTGGACAGAAATGTTAACTTTCGCTTCATTGGTGAGTGAAAACGAATCAATCAAGCCACTGCTAAATGGTACTCTCGCGAGTACAGAACTAGCTTCACTGTTTATTAAAGTATGCGGTGAGCAAGTCAATGAGCAAGGTCAAAACCTGATAAAGGTAATGGCTGAAAACGGTCGTTTAGGGATACTGTCAACAGTATCGCTACTTTTTGCTGAATACCGTAATGAGTGGGCAAAAGAAGTTGAGGCCGATGTGGTTTCTGCTACTGAGCTAAGCTCTGAGCAACAGCAGCAAATTAGTGTTTCTTTAGAGAAACGTCTCGCACGCAAAGTTAAGCTGAATTGCAGCATCGACGCATCGCTTATTGGCGGTGTAATTATTAAATCAGGCGACCTAGTCATTGATGGCTCGGTAAGCGGTAAGTTATCGCGTTTGTCTGAAAAGCTGCAGTCGTAATTGGGAGTTTGAGCATGCAACTGAATTCCACTGAAATCAGCGATCTGATTAAGCAGCGGATCGAGCAGTTCGACGTCGTTAGTGAAGCTCGCAACGAAGGTACTATCGTTGCAGTAAGTGACGGCATCATTCGCATTAACGGCCTAGCCGATGTAATGCAAGGTGAAATGATCGAACTGCCTGGTGGCTGTTTTGCAATCGCGTTGAACTTAGAACGTGATTCTGTCGGCGCCGTAGTGATGGGGCCTTATGCTAATTTAGCAGAAGGTGATAAAGTTAGAACCACTGGTCGTATTCTTGAAGTACCGGTGGGTCGTGGTCTACTTGGCCGCGTTGTTAACACTCTAGGTGAGCCTATTGATGGAAAAGGACCTATCGACAACGATGGTTTCTCTCCTGTTGAAGTAATTGCCCCTGGTGTTATTGAACGTAAGTCAGTATCACAACCAATCCAAACTGGTTATAAAGCCGTTGATGCCATGATCCCTATTGGTCGTGGTCAACGTGAATTGATTATTGGTGACCGTCAGACTGGTAAAACAGCGATGGCTATTGATGCAATTATCAACCAGAAAGAATCAGGCATTAAGTGTGTCTATGTTGCTATTGGTCAGAAAGCTTCTACCATCGCAAACGTAGTACGCAAGCTTGAAGAACATGGTGCATTAGCTAACACTATCGTTGTTGTTGCATCAGCTTCTGAAGCTGCAGCACTGCAATATTTAGCGCCATATTCTGGTTGTTCTATGGGTGAATACTTCCGTGACCGCGGTGAAGATTCTTTAATCGTATATGATGATTTGTCTAAGCAAGCAGTTGCTTATCGTCAAATTTCTCTACTATTGAAGCGTCCACCAGGACGTGAAGCATACCCAGGTGACGTATTCTATCTACACTCTCGTTTATTAGAGCGTGCTTCACGCGTAAACGTAAATTATGTAGAAAAGTTCACTAACGGTGCAGTAACAGGTCAAACCGGTTCGTTAACCGCGTTACCTATTATTGAAACCCAAGCTGGTGATGTGTCAGCGTTCGTACCGACCAACGTAATTTCTATTACTGATGGTCAGATCTTCCTTGAGACTGACTTGTTTAACTCGGGACTTCGTCCTGCAGTTAACCCAGGTATTTCTGTTTCTCGTGTTGGTGGTGCCGCGCAGACTAAGATCATCAAGAAACTGTCAGGCGGTATTCGTACAGCACTTGCACAGTATCGAGAGCTTGCTGCGTTCTCACAGTTTGCATCTGATTTAGATGATGCAACACGTGCTCAACTTGAGCATGGTGAGCGAGTAACCGAACTAATGAAGCAAAAGCAATATGCTCCTATGAGCGTTGCTGCCCAGTCTGTGTCTATTTTCGCAGCTGAAAAAGGCTACCTTAAAGGTGTTGCTTTAAATGAAATCGGTCGCTTCGAAGCCTCTCTGCTTTCATACATGAACAGTCAACATGCTGACCTAATGAACACCATCAATGCTACTGGCGATTATAACGCTGATATCGAAGGTGAGTTAAAGGCAGGCATGGACAAGTTCATTGAAACCCAAACCTGGTAATAATGAACACGGGGTGTCATTAGGCACCTCAGGTCCCAGATTGGAGAGTAGAGATGGCCAGCGCTAAAGAGATTAAAACCAAGATCGCGAGTGTTAAAAATACTCAGAAGATCACTTCCGCTATGGAAATGGTTGCCGCCAGCAAAATGCGCAGAGCGCAAGAACGCATGGCAGCGAGCCGTCCATATGCAGAAAATATGCGTAAGGTGATCGGTCACGTAGCGCAAGGTACTCTCGAGTATAAACACCCCTATTTAGAGGTGAGAGATGCCAAGCGGGTTGGTTACATTGTTGTAGCAACCGACCGTGGCCTTTGTGGTGGTTTGAACGCTAACCTATTTAAAAAGGTTGTGTCAGACGTTAAAAAGTGGAAAGAACAAGGTGCAAATGTTGAGTTTTGCCCAATTGGTGCCCGTTCTGTTCAGTTTTTTAAAAGCTTTGGTGGTGAAATATCCGCCCATGCATCAGGTTTAGGCGACTCGCCAAAACTTGCTGATTTGATTGGCACTGTTCGTGTCATGTTAAAAGCTTACAACGAAGGTAAACTGGATCGTCTGTACATAGTATTTAACAAATTTGTGAATACCATGTCCCAGACTCCGGTGATCGAACAGCTGCTACCTTTACCTAAGTCAGATGAAGAAGTAGCTAGTTATCCTTGGGATTATATTTACGAGCCTGATCCAAAAGAAGTATTGGATTTATTGTTAACTCGTTATGTAGAGTCTCAAGTATATCAAGGTGTTGTTGAAAATATTGCCTCTGAACAGGCTGCCCGTATGGTAGCCATGAAGGCGGCAACAGATAACGCCGGCGAAATGATCGATGATTTGCAACTCGTCTATAACAAGGCCCGTCAGGCTGCGATTACGCAAGAACTGTCGGAAATTGTTGCAGGCGCTGCAGCGGTTTAGGTTTAGGTAACGAAATCAAGTTTAGAGGATTAATCATGAGCACAGGTACTGTTGTCCAAGTAATTGGCGCGGTTGTGGACGTAGAGTTTCCACAAGATTCTGTACCTCGAGTATATGACGCTCTGAAGATCACTGGTGAAGGCGCCTGTAATGGTTTGGTGCTGGAAGTTCAGCAGCAGCTAGGTGGTGGTGTTGTTCGTACCATCGCTATGGGTTCTTCTGATGGTCTGCGTCGTGGTCTAGAGGTAGCAAACTCAGGTTCACCAATTACTGTTCCGGTAGGGGTTGCAACCCTTGGCCGTATTATGAACGTATTGGGCGAGCCTATCGATGAAGCGGGTCCTATCGGTGAAGAAGAGCGTTATGTTATTCACCGTGCAGCTCCTTCATACGAAGATCAGTCAAATTCAACTGAGCTTTTAGAGACAGGTATCAAGGTTATCGACCTTGTTTGTCCTTTCGCTAAAGGTGGTAAAGTCGGTCTGTTCGGTGGTGCTGGTGTTGGTAAAACAGTTAACATGATGGAACTGATTAACAACATCGCTAAAGCTCACTCTGGTCTTTCTGTTTTCGCTGGTGTTGGTGAGCGTACCCGTGAGGGTAACGACTTCTACTACGAGATGGAAGATTCAGGCGTATTAGACAAAGTAGCCATGGTTTATGGTCAGATGAACGAGCCTCCAGGAAACCGTTTACGCGTAGCGTTAACTGGCCTGAGTATCGCTGAAAAGTTCCGTGACGAAGGTCGTGACGTATTGTTGTTCGTGGACAACATTTATCGTTACACCTTAGCCGGTACTGAAGTATCTGCACTATTAGGTCGTATGCCTTCTGCGGTAGGTTATCAGCCAACACTAGCTGAAGAGATGGGTGTTCTTCAAGAACGTATCACTTCAACTAAGTCTGGTTCGATTACTTCTGTACAAGCAGTATATGTACCTGCGGATGACTTAACTGATCCGTCACCAGCCACAACCTTCGCTCACTTAGATGCGACTGTTGTATTGTCTCGTCAAATTGCTTCTTTGGGTATTTACCCAGCGGTTGACCCATTGGATTCGACTTCACGTCAGTTAGATCCACAGGTTGTTGGCAAAGAGCATTATGATGTTGCAAAC
Source organism: Shewanella vesiculosa (assembly GCF_021560015.1). NCBI lineage: Bacteria > Pseudomonadati > Pseudomonadota > Gammaproteobacteria > Alteromonadales > Shewanellaceae > Shewanella > Shewanella vesiculosa. The sequence goes on from NZ_CP073588.1 coordinate 3,554,961, forward strand.
GGTGTACAAACTGTATTACAGCGTTATAAAGAGCTGAAAGACATTATTGCTATCTTGGGTATGGATGAATTGTCAGATGATGACAAAACCATGGTATTCCGAGCGCGTAAGATTGAGCGTTTCTTATCTCAACCTTTCTTCGTAGCAGAAGTCTTTACTGGTTCTCCTGGTAAGTACGTTTCTCTTAAAGACACTATTCGTGGCTTTAAGGGTATCTTGGATGGTGAGTTCGATCATATCCCTGAGCAAGCGTTCTACATGGTTGGTTCAATCGATGAAGCTGTCGAGAAAGCTAACAAAAAGAAATAACTAGGCCGTAAAGCTTAGTTCTTTAAGGAGAACTTGATGGCAGCCAAAACAGTCCAACTTGATATTGTTAGTGCAGAAAACAGCATCTACCACGGCCAAGTTAGCTTCTTTGAAGTTACTGGTGCTGAAGGTGAGTTAGGTATTATGCCTAACCATGTTGCGTTACTGACAAAAATCAAGCCTGGTATGGCGCGCTTTATCAAGCAAGATGGTAGTGAAGAAGTGTTGTATCTATCAGGTGGTTTACTTGAAGTACAACCTACTGCAATTTCAGTACTTGCTGATGTAGCATTACGTGCCGATGATATTGATGAGAAAGCTGCTTTAGAAGCCAAAGAACGTGCTGAGCAAGCAATTGCCAACGCCGGAGTTGACTTCAATTATGAAGCCGCAGCAATCGAATTAGCCAAATCTTTGGCTCAATTACGTGTTGTTGAATGCATCAAGAAAAATATCACCAGATAATCTGATTATTTGACGCTTAAAAGGCGACTCTTTATGAGTCGCCTTTTTTATTGCCTATTATCGGCTAATTAACCCCCTGCCTGTTTTCCCTTTTGACCATATTCCGTTAAAATGAGCGCAAATCTATATCGGTTCATTAAAGGAATGCTCAATGTCGTTAAATGTTGTGATCTTAGCTGCAGGAAAAGGAACTCGGATGCGCTCAGATCTCCCAAAGGTTCTGCATCCTATTGCTCATAAAAGTATGGTGCAACATGTGATAGACACTGCCAATGCCTTAGGATCAGATGCTATTCAGTTAGTGTATGGTTATGGCGCAGATAAATTACAAACAGCACTTGGCGAGCAAGCATTAAACTGGGTATTACAGGCTGAACAACTGGGTACCGGCCATGCGGTTGCCCAAGCAAACCCGAATATTAACGATAACGATACTGTATTAATCCTTTACGGTGATGTACCACTTATTCAGCAATCAACCTTAGAAGCATTATTAGCTGTACGCCCTGTGAATGGCTTGGCTATTTTGACTGTTAATTTACCTAACCCAAGCGGATACGGTCGCATAGTGCGCGAACAAGGCAGCGTCGTCGGAATTGTCGAGCAAAAAGATGCTAACGCTGAACAGCTAGCCATAACCGAAGTGAACACAGGTATAATGGTTGTGCCGGGTAAGCAGTTAAAAGCCTGGTTAAATCGTTTATCGAATAATAATGCTCAAGGTGAATACTACCTTACCGACATCATTGCCATGGCAAAGGCTGATGGCGTTGAAATTAGCACATCACAGCCACAATCGGCTATCGAAGTTGAAGGCGCTAACAATCGCGTGCAACTTGCCCAATTAGAAAGAGCTTATCAAGCTCGTGCTGCTGAAAAACTGATGCTCGACGGTGCTAATCTCCGCGATCCTGCGCGTATTGATATTCGCGGCGATGTGACTGTTGGTATGGATGTGATGATAGATGTTAACGTTATTTTTCAAGGTAAAGTAACCCTAGGCAACAATGTGACAATCGGCGCAGGTGCTATTTTGATTGATTGCGACATTGCCGATAATGCAGAAATTAAACCTTATACTATTGTAGAAGGCGCTAAGCTTGGACAAGCCGCGAGTGCAGGACCTTTTGCCCGTTTACGCCCAGGGGCAGAGCTTAAAGAAGATGCTCATATAGGTAACTTTGTCGAAATTAAAAAGAGTGTATTAGGTAAAGGTTCTAAAGCTGGCCACTTAGCCTATTTAGGTGATGCACACATTGGCGCTGGCGTGAATATCGGTGCCGGTACAATTACCTGTAACTATGACGGTGCCAATAAGTTTATTACTACCATTGAAGATGGCGTATTCGTCGGCAGTGATACTCAGTTAGTAGCACCTGTTACCATAGGCAAAAATGCCACTCTAGGGGCTGGATCAACCATAACCAAAGATGTTGCTGAAAATGAACTGGTGATTACTCGCGTTAAACAGCGCCATATTACTGGTTGGCAGCGTCCGATAAAAATTAAAAAATAACGGTTAACTCAAATATAATCAAGCGGCCATGAGCCGCTTTTTTTATTATTTATAGATTTTTTATATGAAAATTATACTGAAAAAAGGTTTGTTATAAGTTTGATTTATGTTAATTAAATGTTCTCAATTGACTGGTTTTAAATGAATTTATAGCTATGTCACAAGTAAGTGTAAATTTTTCACAAATAAGTTTAAATAAAAACAATTCTCATTTATATTCCCCTCAATTGTTAGACTGAAAGTCTTATTGAGGAGTTGGTCATGGTATTTAAATATTCAGTTATAGGTTTGGCTGTTGGTTCAGCATTAATGGCGATGCCTGTTATGGCAGAAGTGTCGAGTGACGCTAACATAGAGCGCATTAATGTGACCGGTCGTACCTTTAACGATTATAAAGTTGCTACAGCATCTGGCGCTATGCGCGGTGATATCGACTTAATGGATACCCCACAGTCAGTTAATGTTATCCCTGATTTTGTTACCGATGAACAATTAGCTACTAACCTTGCAGAAGTATTAGTTAACGATTCCAGCGTGACGGCAGGAACGACACGCTGGAACCGCCAAGTCTTTAGTATCCGTGGTTTTGAGTTAGATTCGGGTAATGGTTATCTGATTAATGGCCACCAGCAATGGTCTCACTATGTACAACCTATTGAAACGCTACAGCAAGTTGAAGTGCTGAAAGGTCCTTCTAGTATGTTGTATGGCCAATCTGGTCCTGGTGGTTTAGTTAATATGGTCACTAAAAAGCCGACTTATGATTCTATGCTTGATGTGGGTATAGACACAGATGGTTACGGTTCTACCCGTGCGCAGATCGATGCGGGAGGAAGTTTAAATGATGCCCAAAGTATTCGTTATCGTGGAGTGTTAGTTAAGCAAGACACAACATATTGGCGTGAATATTCAACCACCGAAGAAAATCAAGAACGCGATCGTTGGTTAGGTTATCTTAATATGGAATTTGATTTAACTGATGATGTATTACTGTCAGTGAAATACGATCACACTCAAGATAAAGCCGGTATTGATGCCGGTGGTTGGTTAGATAAACAAGGTAATGTCATTGGCGAACGTAAAACCGTTTGGGATGCGCCTTGGGCCTTTACCGATAATACCGTGTCAAACTTAGGTGCCGATCTTACTTGGCATATGAGTGATAACTGGAAAGTCAAAGCGGGCTATAACGATCAACAATTCAATCGACAACGTTTTGACTCAGCGCCACAATACACCACAGATCCACTTAGCAATGGTTATAGCATTAAACCATTCGATCGTTACGATGACTGGCAACATAAAACGGCTTATGTAGATTTTACAGGCGAGTTTGATTTTGCCGGAGTTCAACATCAGTTATTAATTGGCGCAAATTACCTAGATTATTTTTATCAGCAACAGATCCAACGTGGTAAAGCCCAAACCGTGACTCCTGGGCAGCCTGTTATTAAGCCTGATCTTGATTACCATTCAAGTGTTAAAGGTGATCCTAGCGAATACAAATATTATGGCTTCTATTTGCAAGATTTAATGACGCTTAATGAACAATGGAAGCTGCTTACTGGTGTTCGTTACGATGAGCAAAAGAAAGACGGTTTAGGTCAGAACAGTTATGCGCTATCGCCTAAGTTTGGGGTAATTTACTCGCCCATGGAAAATGGCAGTATTTACCTAAACTATTCAAAAAGTTTTACCCCGCAAGGTGCTGTTAATAATCCATTTGATGTTAACGATGAACTGGATTTAAAACCTGAATATGGTATTCAGTATGAAGTTGGTACTAAGTGGGAACTGTTCAACGATAGCTTATTACTGACCGCGGCTGTATTTGATATCACCCTTGAGAATATTACAATATCTGAAGTACTCCCGACTCCAATAGGTTCCTATACTGATATCACTACTCAAGGTGGTGAGCAGAAGCATCGTGGATTTGAAGTGGGCGCTCAAGGCCAGATAAGTGACAATTGGTTTATGACATCTTCCATGATGTACCTTGATGCTGAATATCACACTGGCGATGAACGTGAAGGTAAAACGCCTGTTGATGCGCCAGAATGGTCTGCCAATATCTGGACTCGCTACCAAATGAACGAAGATTTTGCGCTGAATTTTGGTGCTATCTATGTTGGCGAGCGTTTTGCCAATACCGATAATAGTATTCGCAAAGACGGCTATGTTCGTTTTGACATTGGTGCCGCTTACACTATGGATGTTATGGGTAAAGACGTAAGCGTACGTGCAAATGTCAGAAACTTATTTGATACCGATTATATTGAAGGTGGTCAATATAATATGGTGACTATTGGTCAAGAGCGTAACTTCAGTGTTGCCGCAGAGGTTAAGTTCTAATATGGCTAGTTAACGCTAACTTATCTTAATTAGTTCATAAAAAGCCTCTGCATATTTCAGAGGCTTTTTTGTACATTTATTTCAACTTTTGAGTTATAAGATCTAGATAAAGTTTCATTTGATGCTAAAATACCTTTCGTTTCGAAACTTATGCGGAAAGTAGTTAATTTAAATGACTAAACGTAACACCCAACAACGTCGCCATTCGATCATTAAATTGGTTAATGAGCAAGGCGAAGTCAGTGTCGACGAACTGGCTAATTTATTTGCCACTTCCGAAGTTACGATCCGTAAAGATTTGGCTATGCTTGAAACCCATGGATTATTGTTACGACGTTATGGTGGCGCCGTGCCTTTACCACAAGAAATGACCCAAATAGCCAACGAAAACCTGTCTGTAAATAAACAAGCTATTGCTGCTAAAGCCGCTGAGCTGATCCGCGACCATAATCGAATCATCATTGACAGTGGCAGTACCACATCAGGCATCATTCAACAGCTTAATGGTAAGCATGGTTTAGTGGTCATGACCAATTCATTACAACTGGCCAATGCCATTCATGAACTTGAAAATGAGCCGACATTATTGATGACCGGTGGCACCTGGGATCCCCATTCCGAGTCTTTTCAAGGTCAAGTGGCTGAGCAGGTTTTACGTTCATATAACTTCGACCAACTGTTTATCGGTGCCGACGGTATCGACCTTAACCGCGGCACAACCACGTTTAACGAGCTAACTGGCTTGAGTAAAGTGATGGCAGAAATGTCGCGTGAAGTGGTGGTACTACTGGAATCTACCAAAATTGGTCGACGAATCCCTAATCTTGAGCTGCCCTGGGAAGTGGTTAATGTCTTAGTTACCGACGACAACATTACCCAAGAAGCCGTTAACACTATTTCAGCACATGGCGTCAGAGTCATTCTCGCGCCATACGCTAAGTAAACAAATTAAATTAAAACAGTAAAGGAAACTAACATGTGTGGAATCGTAGGCGCTGTTGCGCAAAGGGATGTTGCAGAAATTTTAGTCGAAGGCTTACGCCGTCTTGAATATCGTGGTTATGACTCAGCAGGTATTGCTGTCATTCATCAAGGTGAGCTAAGCCGTACTCGCCGTGTAGGTAAAGTACAAGAGTTGTCATCTGCACTTGAGATCACCCCTCTAAGTGGTGGCACCGGTATTGCCCACACTCGTTGGGCAACACACGGTGAACCAACAGAGCGTAATGCACACCCACATTTATCTGAAGGTGATATTGCCGTTGTTCATAACGGTATTATTGAAAACCACAGTAAATTGCGCGAGAGATTAAAAGGTTTAGGTTATGTGTTCTCATCAGACACAGATACCGAAGTGATTTGTCATCTTGTTCATCATGAATTAAAAACTGCCGCGAGCTTATTAGTCGCAGTTCAAGCGACGGTTAAGCAACTTGAAGGTGCCTATGGCACAGTTGTTATCGACCGTCGTGATAGCGAACGCATGGTTGTTGCCCGCAGTGGTAGCCCATTGGTTATAGGTTATGGTCTGGGTGAAAACTTTGTTGCCTCAGACCAACTTGCATTGTTACCGGTAACGCGTTCATTTGCATTTTTAGAAGAAGGTGATGTAGCAGAAATTACCCGTCGTCAAGTTAACATTTTTGATGTTAATGGCAACGCTGTTCAGCGCGAAATGAAAGAGTCTGAAGTGACTCATGATGCCGGTGACAAAGGTGAATACCGTCACTACATGTTGAAAGAGATTTACGAACAACCAACTGCGATTGCACATACTTTAGAAGGTCGTATTGCGGGTGGTAAAGTATTAGATTCAGCTTTTGGTGAAAATGCCGCTGAATTTTTAAAAGATATTAAACACGTGCAAATTATTGCCTGTGGTACCAGTTATCATGCTGGTATGGCCGCGCGTTACTGGTTAGAAGACTGGGCTGGCGTATCATGTAACGTCGAAATTGCATCTGAGTTCCGTTACCGTAAGTCGCACCTGTTCCCAAATAGCTTATTAGTGACGATTTCACAATCTGGTGAAACAGCAGATACTTTAGCGGCAATGCGCCTAGCAAAAGAAATGGGCTACAAAGCCACTTTAACTATCTGTAACTCTGCAGGTTCATCGTTAGTTCGTGAATCGGATATGGCTTACATGATGAAAGCAGGCGTAGAAATTGGTGTCGCATCAACCAAAGCCTTTACTGTGCAACTTGCTGGCTTGTTAATGTTAACCACCGCTATTGGCCGTCATAATGGCATGTCTAGTGAAATGGAAGCGGCTATTACTCAAAGCTTGTTATCAATGCCAGCTAAAGTGGAGCAGGCGCTTGGCTTAAATGATGCTATTGCTGAATTAGCAGAAGACTTTGCTGACAAACAGCATGCATTATTCCTAGGCCGTGGTGATCAATACCCCATCGCGATGGAGGGTGCATTAAAACTCAAAGAGATTTCGTATATTCACGCCGAAGCCTATGCCTCTGGCGAACTAAAGCACGGCCCATTAGCCTTGATTGATGCTGATATGCCAGTGATTGTGGTTGCGCCAAACAATGAGTTACTCGAAAAGCTTAAATCAAACGTTGAAGAAGTGCGCGCCCGTGGTGGATTGATGTATGTGTTTGCCGATGTCGATGCAGAATTTGAGTCAGACGACACAATGAAAGTTATCCAGGTTCCCCATTGTGATGCGTTCATGGCACCATTGATCTACACCATTCCATTGCAGTTACTGTCATATCATGTGGCATTAATTAAAGGTACTGATGTAGACCAACCTCGCAATTTAGCAAAATCAGTTACGGTTGAGTAAAGCTTTGATTTAACGGCTTCTTAGGAAGCCGTTTTTATTGGCTATAACACTGTAATAAAATAATTGTTCATTTTAATTGTGAATCTGTCTATCTCTATGTTAATTATCGGCAAAGGGTAAAGTCACTAACATTGCCAATAATGCTATTTAACGAGGATGAGGTTTATATCAATTGGATAAAATAAATTTACCGGCTAATGTGTAAAGTGAACATCATCGCTTTTGACATCAAGATGATAATTTTAATTGACCATTACAGTATCGGTGAGATTGCATTTTTATAAATGAAAAATCAGGGGCGTGACATAAAACCAACGCCCCATCATTACTTAGCGATTACTTAGGTAACAGTACGGTATCAATTACATGGATCACACCGTTGCTAGCTTCAACATCTGTCATGATTACTTGTGCATTATTTACCATAACATTACCGTCTTTTACTTCAATGGTAACAGCTTGTCCTTCAACGGTAGTTGCGCTATCTAGGTTAACTACATCAGCAGCCAGCACTTTGCCTGAAACAACATGATAAGTTAGTACTGCAACAAGTTTATCTTTGTTTTCTGGTTTAAGAAGCATTTCTACTGTGCCTTCAGGCAACTTTGCAAACGCATCATCTGTTGGCGCGAATACTGTAAATGGACCCTCACCTTTTAATGTTTCAACAAGTCCTGCTGCTTTCACTGCTGCAACGAGAGTATTAAACGAGCCATTTTCAGCAGCGACATCAACGATATCTTTTTTCATACCATGATGCTCTGCATAAGAAACTGACGAGAACGCTAAACTAGCAAGGATAATAGCGATGATTGTAGTGAATTTATTTAACATTATACTTTCCTTTTTTGAGTGCATACCATTTTTGAGTTCAGCATTAGTTACGCATTCGTTAATTAATGAGATCAGTTTTTGTTTTAATAAACTAACGGGGTGAACTTGCAAAATAGTCGGTACTAAAAGATCAAGCTACGCTTCACAGCATCAAGCTCGTCGATAACAACATTTTATTTTAATGTGTAAAGTAGACTTGCGTGGTAAGTAGAGTTACATCAATGATTGATATTTTTACAGTTTAATTGTGTCAGTGATAGGTGATTAACTAATTGATAGTAATGTTTATGTTGGTTTTTTGTGGTGAAGTTAATAAGTCTAAACGTTAGGCTAGCAGTATTAACACTTATTACCTTCCGCTCTCTATAATGATGTTTGCGATATTGTGCCGCGGTTATTTTCATCATAGCCAGCATTCTTTTTAAAACAGCCAGCGCTAAATTGTTATTTGTGCATATTTTATATTGGCATCAAATATTTATATCTTTTTATCTGAAAAGTTAATTATTTGTGTGTATTTTTTTGAACCAGCAAATAAATCACCCCGTATAGAAATCGGTCACAATACTTAATGAGGATTTCTAAAATGAAACGGATTTACCCTTTTGCACTGTGTGTTTCTTTAATTGGTTTAACAGCCTGCTCTGACGACGATGATGTCATGGTTGTTGATCCTGTAGAGCCAGAAATTTCATTCGTACGTGTTATTCATGCTGGTAGTGATGCACCATTAGTGAATGTTGTCGCTAATGGAAATGCATTACTGTCGAAGGTGGATTACGCCATGTCTAGTGATCTAATCCAAGTATCATCGGCGACTTACGATATTAGCGTTGATGCTGTTTTGGCCGATGGTAACACTGCAACCGTGCTCGAAACATCTCTTGATGCGCAAAGTGATATGGAATATACCGCAGTGGCATTAGGGTTAGTGGCTAATGACACCCTAAATCTAAAACTGATTGCAAACCCAATAATGGACATTGCTACTGGTTACGCCAGAGTACAAGTTCTGCATGCTGCACCAGCTGCGGGCAATGTTGATGTTTATGTTACCGCCCCTGATGCAGATATTAGCGCTATGACTCCAACATTATCTGCAAACTATTTAGATGTAAGTTCGCAAATTGAGGTAGCTAATGGTGACTATCAAATTCGTATTACCGCATCAGGAATGAAAGATGTGGTATATGACTCAGGTACGGTTGCCTTAGCCGATATGCAAGATTACTTTATTAGCGCGATCCCCAATACCTGGTCTGGTGATTCACCAGTAGCATTACAAGTGTCGCTACCAGAAGGGCAAGTAATCTTAAATGATATCAACAGCGGCGCAGATTTACGTGTTGTTCATGCTGTTGCTGACGCGCCTGCGGTGGATGTATTTGTTGACGAAGCAGTCACTCCAGCAGTTAACATGTTGTCTTTTGGTGAGGTAACGGGCTATGTCAATCTTGCTGACGGTACACATACAGTAACTGTTGCTGCGGATGCCGATAACAGTGTTGTGGTGATAGATAAGGCCGCCGTCGACTTAGATCTTGGTAAAAGTTATAGCACCTTAGCGGTAGGATCATTAACCGATAGCATGATTGAACCACTGGTGTTAGTTGAGCAAACCCGTCGCGTAGCGACTGAGGCAAAGTTAACTGTTACCCATGCTGCATATTCAGCACCAGAAGTTGATGTTTATCTTACAGCTTCTGCTGATATTACCGATGCAACGCCAGTATTAGAGGATGTACCATTTAAGGCCTCTTCTGGCAGTTTAAGCGTTACGCCTGGTAATTATGTAATTACTGTTACTGTTGCTAATACTAAAGATGTGGCTATCGGTCCGCTTGATGTGACCTTAGATGCTTCGGGTATTTATGCTGTCGCGGCTGTTGATAATGTCGATGGTGGAGCGCCATTTGGGGTGATTTTATTAGACGACTTTACTGCGATGTAATATTTGCCATGTAAACCTTTTGCGGCTTATTCTTGCCAGATAAGCCGTTTTTTTATACCTATTAGATACACTCAATCACATTAACTTCTGAATACTTTTTATCTAGGATTTAAATGGGACTTAAGCTTGCTGTGATTGTATAGATAGGTAGACATTATCAGTACTCTCTATTTATATCGATAAACTTAACTGTTTTATTTTATTAGCTTTTATGCTGATGGTTATTACAGGCGCGTTATCGTTTTCTATAGGAATGGTGCTGTTGACTTTACAGGCACAAGCTGTGCAAAATTGCCCTCCATTTTATGTTGTTGAGTCAATTGATTACATCAATGGGATTGGCAACGGTTTACTCAGTTTTTTAGTTAATGTTAATGGTACATATCATCAAAATCATTTTTAAGGATAATTTAACAGGATGTTTACAATGGCGTTTACTATATTAATTCTATTGGTATTTTGGCTAATACCGTTAGTTATTATTGCCCGCAGCAAGAAAGTTAGCGCGAATGAGAAACTTGCCTGGTTGTTGGCAACCATATTTGTGAGTTGGTTGTCGTTTATTTTATTTCTCTTGCTCGCACCATTAAAACCTCGGGATAGCCATTAAGGCCATAGTTGTTGGTTATGTTCATGCAACAAAAGGGAACAGTTACTGTTCCCTTTTTGTTGAAGTCACGTTATCAATTACCAAACTCGAGCGACTAGACCTTTGAGGTAATAACCTTCTGGGAATGCGCTGCTAATTGGATGATCGCTAGCTTGATGCATACGCTCAATAAACTGAACTTCACGTTTCGCATCTAAGGCAGCATCAGCAACTACTTTTTGGAATAGGTCTGACTGCATTAAGCCTGAACACGAGAACGTCAGTAATATTCCACCTGGATTAAGCAATTGCATGGCAATCATGTTGATGTCTTTATAACCGCGACATGCACCATCTAGCTGCGATTTATTGTCGGCAAACTTAGGCGGGTCGAGCACGATAACATCGAAAGTTTTAGCTTCATCTCGGTACTGGCGTAGTAATTTAAATACGTCAGCTTCGTTATAATTTACATGATCATCATTAAGGTGATTAATCGCCATATTATCGCGAGCAGTTTGCAGCGCTAAGATGGATACATCGACGTTTTCAATACTCGCCGCGCCAGCTTTGGCGGCATATAAGCCGAAAGTACCAGTGTAACAGAAGCAGTTAAGTACAGATTTGCCTTTAACGAAACGAGCCGCCATAGCACGGTTGTCACGTTGATCTAGATAAAAACCGGTTTTGTGGCCTTTAATAACATCGACCGCAATCTTAATACCGTTTTCTTCGATGATAATAGGCATTGGGGGGTAATTCGCCGTGAAGTAACCCTACGACAGGAACCAGGCCTTCTTTCTTTCTCGAGTCGACATCTGAACGCTCATAAACGGCGCAATCTGGATATTGAATCACTAGTTGTTCAACGATGGTATCGCGCCATTTTTCAGCACCAGTGCTTAATAGTTGGCAAACGAATACGTTGGCATAACGATCTATGGTGATACCAGGTAAACCGTCAGATTCTGCGGCAATTAAACGATAACCTGTAAGGCCTTGTTCGCGGATGAGTTCATCACGACCGGCTTGAGCCCTTTTTATACGTCTAGCAAAGAAGTCTGCATCGATGGTTTCTTCTTTGTCGAAGGTCCATATACGCACTTGGATTTGAGATTCTGGCGACCAGGCACCGCGTCCGAGCCAGTGCCCATCGTGCGCCACTACTTCAACAGTGTCACCAGCTTGCGGTTTGCCGCCATTGACGTTGTGAATTCCATTGGAAAATATCCAAGGGTGGCGTCGCTCTAATGAACGTTCGCGGCCAGGTTTAAGTTTAATTCTGATAGCCATGGTACTGCCTAATATAAAGTATAAGTGGAGAGTAAATTCGCTGCGCCTGATAACAACTGATTATAGGCCTTGTTCTGGGCTTATATGAGATTATCTAAGCTATATGGCTCAATTTATGAGGGATATAAAGCTCGTGACGACAATGGGGTGATCATAGCGTGTTTTGAGTCTAAAAACCTGACAAATAATAACGCTGTAATATTAAGGTTAAGTTGACGGTATCGTTTGTTGATATTTGGATTATGGTTTTTTCGATGGCCTTTTTATTAAAGGCTTATCATTAGGTGTGCGCCGCCATAAACGTTGCTAGCTATTGCGCCTGCAAATAGTGCTGTATTAAGAGATATCAGCAGGAATATTTTAGTTTGAGTGAGTTAACACTAAGGCTGAATATGTTTAACTTGTGTTGTTTCATAGCCAAATGACTATGGGATAAATCTTCTTGGTTAAGGTGTTGCCTTTAAAGGTGCGACATGATTATCGCCGTCCATTATCACTAATAACGACATTACTGGCCATAACGCTTTATTGGCTTTTCAGGCAACAATATTTACACGTGAAAAAAAGCAGAATATAGCCCTTAAATGGCAGAGCTTACTCAACTTCTGGATGGTCGTCATTTGCCATAATATCGGCATGTTTTTCGTTGAGTAGTAAACTTGATAGGGCGATGCCACAGCCTATTTCTATAATTCTTTTACCTTCGGTTTTGTATCCAAAATATAGTTAGCCAGTACTAAGCTTGATGGCCAAACAATGCCAAAAATAGGCCAGCTGGCCGAGGATATTCTACGTTTTATCCTATTTGGCACTCCTCATGTCAATCATCGATTATCTCGTGTCATTAAACACAGAGTGGTTGTTATTAAATATGTGACACCCACTAAGCTTAATGATAATGGTTTGCATTAACATATTCGTTATGTATAATTCACGAAAATTTACACTACTTTACATAACACACTAGTTGTTTACATTGTCTGATCGGGATGGAATATGAAAAAAACGTTAATAGCTGCAACACTATTTAGCCTTTTGGCTAGCAATCAAGTTATGGCTTCTGATGAAACGACTGAACTACGCCAGATTATTGAGCAGCAGCAGAAAGTGCTTAAGGATCTTGAAAAGCGTCTTGAGCAAACTGAAAAACGTGTAGAGGCTACGGCTGATGTAGTAGAAGCAAGCGCATCAAGCAAGTCGGCAACCACTATTGGTGGATATGGCGAATTACACTACAACAATATTAGCAATAACCAAACTGGTGAAGACAAGAAAGAATTCGACTTCCATCGCTTTGTATTATTTGTCGGTCACGAGTTTAATAGCAGTACACGTTTTTTCTCTGAACTCGAAGTTGAGCATTCCATCGCAGGTGAGAGCCAAAATGGCGAAGTTGAGTTAGAGCAAGCCTATATCGAGCATGACTTTAATGAGATGTTTACCGGTAAAGCTGGTCTATTTTTAATGCCTGTCGGTATTATCAACGAAACTCACGAACCAACAGCATTCTATGGTGTTGAGCGTAACCCAGTAGAAAAAGACATCATTCCTGCAACGTGGTGGGAAGGGGGTATAAACCTTAATATTAAAGCGGCGCCAGGTTTAGCCTTTGATACCGCCATCACTTCTGGTTTGTATTTAGACCAAAGCTCTGGTTACAAAATCCGTAATGGTCGTCAAAAAGTTTCTGAAGCTAAGGGCGAAGATTTAGCCTATACCGGCCGTGTAAAATACACTGCGGTTCCAGGTTTGGAGCTAGCAGCAACGGTTCAGTATCAGTCAGATTTAACTCAAGGTACTGCCGATGTTGATTCTGCAGCAGCAACATTGCTTACCGCACATGCCATTTACAGCATTGAACACTTCACTGTAAAAGCTCTATATGCACAGTGGAATATTGATGGTAAAGAAGCTGAAGCATTAGGTCGTGATAAGCAAAATGGTTTCTATATTGAGCCTGCTTACCGTATTAATGAACAGTTTGGTGTGTTTGCTCGTTATAACGAGTGGGACAACAATGCTGGTGATAGCGCCGATACTAAGAAAAAACAAACCAACGTGGGTGTTAACTACTGGTTACACGAAAACGTAGTGTTTAAAGCTGATTACGAAAATATTGGCGGCGCTGCAGATTCAGACGGTTTTAACTTAGGTGTTGGTTACCAGTTCTAATCCTGAGTATTCTCAGAGGTAAGACGCATCGATAAAAACGTTTATCGGTAAATGGGGGCCTACAGTGTATATTGTTGGCGCCCGTATTTTTATGATGTTTGAGGGCTATTATGCAAACAATATTACGATCATATTTGATGGTATTTATGCTGGGATTAGCGGCTTGTTTGTCAGTATTTAATAGCGTTGCTGCCACACAATATCAGTCAAATGAAGCGTTTATTAGCCAAGCATTTAATGGAAGTAGTGGCGAGTCTAAGGTGCTATGGCTTGACGATGAGCTCAAACAAGCGATAGAAGTTATCTTAGCCCATCGTTTTAATAAAATGCGGCTGCGTTATTGGCTACACAATAATGCAACGGTATGGATAATGGACGAGATAGGTAAAGAATCGCCTATTACAGTGGCTATCCATGTAAAAGACAATCAAATAGAACGAACTAAAGTGTTAATCTATCGTGAAAGTCGCGGTGATGAAGTGCGTCATGATTTTTTTTACTGATCAATTTAAGTCGGCCAAGCTAGATGACCAATATCAGCTTGATAAGCATATAGATGGCATTACAGGCGCGACATTATCAGTAAGAGCGTTAACTAAGTTATCGCGTATTGCATTATTACTTCATGCGCATGTGGTGCCATAAGCCCAATTTCAATTCCAGCGGATCATTTCAAGCAGGTTAGTGTGACTAAGACATCTCGACGTAATCGTTTTAGACTTAAGTTGTTACGAGCACTTCGTCCTTGGCATCGACGCTTAGGCTTAGCGAGTGCTTTATTTATCCTATTACTCGTGTTCACAGGTGTAGCGATAAATCACAGTGATGATTTTGGTTTAGACCAAACACCTGTTACCCAGTCTTGGTTACTTGATTATTATGGTATTCCAGCTCCTGCGCATGTCGCTCAGTTTTCTGCTTTAGATAAGCGTAATTTACCTGCACTTTATATTACTGATAATTTATTGTGGCAGGGAAAACAGGTTATTTTTGAAGGCCCACAAACGTTAATCAGTGCCAGTTATGCTGCCAATATGCTGGTGGCAATGGATAACAATCAGTTGTATTTATTCGATAGCGCAGGGCATTTACAAGAAACACAGAATAGCAGTACCGGTTTACCGGCTGGCTTATTAGCGCTGGCAGTAGTGGATGGTCGAGTATGGCTAAAGACAGACTCTGGTGTTTATCAAGCTGATGAGCAGTTAATTGATTGGCAACCTACTGTACCGCTCAAGCCGTTAAGTTGGCTTATGCCAAATCCTCAAGTTAATGCTGAGTTTATTCAACATGCTCGTAGTGCGCATTTAAATTGGCAACGCGTAATGCTAGATCTACATAGTGGTCGCCTATTTGGAGCGTTAACAGTGTGGCTATGGGACTTGTTTGCGCTAGCATTGTTGTTGGTATCATTAAGCGGTTTCTGGATTTGGTTAAGACAAAAACCACCAAGATAATCAATTTAATTGCCGTGTTTAACGCTCAAACGGGTCTATTGTGTTGCTTAACGGCTAAATGCCCCCTGTTATTATCTGCTTCACTTATTGATTTAAATTCTGTGTCAGCATTTTTTGCTCACCCAATTCACAGATACTCACCGTTGCGCCACAGAGCTAATACCCATTAAAACTCATTCTTTGATATCGCGTATTTTCGCAAGACTGTTTAATGCGGAAAAATGTCATAGCGAATTGTTATATATTATTGATTAATAGATCCTTCTAATAAAAAAGAACACCTTAAAGGTGTTCTTTTTATGACTATTAATAAATAGGGTTAAGCCACTTCGATATCATCACGAGAGGCAAACTGGATTTTTTTACCAAATACAAAGCGGTTTGCCAATAATGCAAAAGATACACACGCTGCTAAAGTGATAGGCATTAAGTGAATATAGTGCCAGCTTGAATAGAACGGCGAGAATTTAAACGTTAATGATGCATATAGTAATACTCCAAAAATAACGGCACCAATACCGGCTCTAGCGTCAATATTCTTAAATATCAGGCCAACAATAAATATCGAAAGAATCGGCATGCTGAGTAAACCATTAAGCTGTTGCAGTAAGTTAATAATACTTTCAGCCTGCTGATATATGGGGACTAATGCCAACGTTAAGATACTCAACAGCAATGTGACCCAAGCACTTAAGCGAACGACATTAGGATCTTTTTTAATGTAAGCTTCGTGAATATCGCACACATACAAAGCCGTCGCAGAGTTAAGTAGACTGTTATATGTCGATAACACTGCTGCGGCCATAGCTGCAGCAAACACACCGGTTAACCACGTTGGCATTAAATCACCCACGATACGACCGTAAGCGGCATCACCAACATCACCATACAATTTGTAAGACACAATACCAGGAATGACCACAATAGCGGGTACGATTAAAATACGAATGCTGGCAGCGGCAAAAACCCCTTTCTGTGCTTCTTTTAGCGTAGGAGCAGCCATCGCGCGTTGAGTTATCGTTTGGTTTGTACCCCAGTAATACATTTGGATAAAAATCATCCCTGTTAAAAGGGTGTGCCATGGTAATGGCGAATCGCTATCGCCAATAAAGGTTAAGCGTTCTGCTGGAATATCTGAAAAATCGTAGTTAATAGCATTTAAGGCTAAAAACACCACAAAAATAGCCATGCCTAATAATAAAACACCTGAATAGGTATCCGAAACGGCAACGGCACGTAAGCCCCCCAAAGAAAGCATATACAGCGCCAAGTGTGGCGAATGCAACGGCAATATACATCAATGGAATATCGACATTAAACATGGTTTGCATAAACAGAGAGCCAGAATAAATCACCGCTGGCATGTAGATAAAAGCATTACCTAAAAAGAATATAGAACCAATAACAGCTCGTATATGCTTGTTATTGTATCTCTTTTCCAGTAACTCCCGTGGTGGTGGTACAGTTATATTTGTAATAAACGGGTAAAAATAATTTAGCCAGAATAATCAGACCAATCACAGCGGAGAACTCCCACCATGCTAGTAGTGCCATTTGGTTACCGTTCATGCCCACTAGCTGATCTGTACTTAAATTTGTTAGGGTGATAGACCCTGCCACAAACACCCAACTTAAGCCGCCCCCAGCGAGAAAGTATTCTTTATTTTGTGTGCTTTGTTGACGGTTGCTGCCACGACATTTTATGTACGTCAATAACCCGATCATTGCCGTTACAATGGCAAATACGGATATTTGAATAATATTTTCAGACATTATTGTTCCCTTTCCCTAGTTTTTATTGGGTATTGTTATGCCGCAGCTGAATTTTTACTGACTTCTAATTTGATGCTTTTTATTGGGTTCAACCCAGGGGTTTTATTGTGACTATTGATCAATGCATTGAGTTGAAATAATGACATTAGCATGGCTTGTAATGGCGCAAGGTAGCCTTTTTTGTGTAGTTCAAAGAGTGCTTCTTGGCTGAGAGTTTGCAGTTTGTCTTCATCAACAGTGAATAAACCAGACAAACTAGGTGTTGAACCATCTTTATGTTGGATTAAGATGCTAATTGGGCGTAGCAGGCCGAGTTGGCTAATATGCTGATTAAAAGCTTGGGTCTGGATATCGTTGTTAATGTCAGATTCAAGCAGGGTTTTTACTCTAGATAAATGCAGCGATGCTTTGCCGTTGGTTTCAAAAATGGGTTGTCCTGTTGTGGTGGAAAAAACCTCATGTTGTTCATCAATACCAATGGTGTAGCGCTGTGGATCGTCAGGTGACATCATCAAAAAAAATGGAAAAGTTTGCATGTTAGTTGGCGTATGCAGCGCGGTCCACTTACCTTGTTTGACAAATAGGTTGCTACCTTGCTCGAAGCTGGTAAATGCCGTTAATACCCATTGACCATTATTACCATCACGGACATAAAAAATTGGCATACTGCAAGCTGTTTGACTGACTTCAGATACCCTAAGGTTCATGATATTTTGTTGATGAGCAAATTGAATGGCGCTGTCGTTTGCTAATCGTAAGTTTTGGTGCTGTTGAGGCGTTAATTCTGTTAGTTTTTTCATGTTTTTATTCTATTGTTGAGAATGAGTTAACCATTGTTCAATGAAGTCACGATGAGGCGGCAATGTATTGAGCATCTGCTGCGTAAGCTGAACATTACGGTTAAGTATCTGAGTTGCATGGGCTTGTTGTTGGTATAAGTGCGCATGCTGAGAGTAGTCTGGGCTGAAACCCATACCATAAAGTACATATTGATAACTTGCGGCTGGAAATAACTCGTTTGGGCCATTGAAGTCTTTGCTGGTGGGGCCTCGATAAGCCCAAATGCTTAAGTCTTCTTGTAAACTCTGTGGAATTGTGTCGGGATTACAGTGTGCTTGCCAATAGGGTTCGGGTCTTTTAGTCAGCATGTAATGTAGTTTTAAAAAAATCAACAATACGCCCCCAGCGATATTCCATTTGTTGGTTAAACCTTTTGGCGGTTAATGCCATGATGCTTTCGTTAACTGGTAGGTTGTCGGCAATGTAGCGTGCAGATATCTCGACTAACATAATCGCAGTGGCTTCTAGTGGCTCAACAAATCCTGCCGCCATACCAACCGCAACACAGTTATTTTGCCAATAACGTTCACGATGGCCACTTTGATAGCTGATTTTTTTTACGCTTAAACCTTCGGCTTGCGGGCCAATATAACGGCGTAAATTGGCTTCAGCCTGTTCGTCTGACATATAACGGCTTGAATACACATGACCGACACCGCGACGATGTGTTAAGCCAATATCCCAAATCCAGCCAGAGTCTTGTGCTGTGGCTATGGTATGCGATGCAATTGGGCTGTGCTGATCTTTATAGGGCACTTGCATTGCAATTGCACGGTCGTTAAATAGCACATGATCCAGTTTAACAAACGGCACATTAAGCGTTTTACCCAATAATAAAGATGCAAAACCGCTGCAGTCGATAAATAAATCACCGTCAATTGAACCTTGGTCGGCAAGAGAAATATGGCTGATGTTACCTTGGCTATCGACATGAGCTTGTTCTACTGTCCCGATAGCATGCTCGACTGCCAGCTTAGTTTTACAATGCTGTTTTAATAAGTCGGCAAAGGCGCCAGCATCAAGATGGTAAGCATAATTGCAGCTGCCTTGGTATTCGCCTTCTGCCATGCTGCGAGGCGCAAGGCCTGATTCACAAATAGCATGTTGAAAGTTGGTGTGCTCGGCGTAGTCTTTGATATTGTCGATATAGGGGGCTAAGTCGATACGACCATAACCTAAGGGAACCGTAAATGGATGGTAATAAAAGTCGCCATCTCCATGGACCCAGTTAACAAACTTGCCGCCTTGTTTAAATGTGGCGTGACAGGCCTTAAAAACTTCGTTTTCGCTTAACCCTATCTGTTGTAAGGTATTTTTCATGGTGGGCCAAGTGCCTTCACCAACACCGACAGTGGGAATGTCTGATGATTCCACTAACATAATAGTTAAGTCATTAACTGTCTGGCTTTTATGGTGCGATGCAATGATAGCTGCGGTTAACCAACCCGCTGTACCTCCACCCACAATGATAATTTTTTTGATTGCTTTTGCCATTGGGTTTACATCCTGTTTGCAATGAAATGTGCTTAATTACTGTCGTAGTTAAACACGACCGCAAGGTATGTTTTATATATCATAAACAAAAAAGACAGGTGCTTAGCACCTGTCTTTTTATTACTTATAATTTAAAACTTGCCTCTAACGCCTAGAGAATAGCGCGATCCGTTATCTTCAACCGAATAAATTTGGTTGGCGAAACGACCTGTTTGCACTAGCTCTTCTTCAGTGATGTTAATGCCTTCAACAAACACAGATACATGTTCAGTAATGTCATAGCTGGCGCTAATATCCCACTGTCCAAAAGTTTCGGTATTGATTGGCTCACCATTAAAACCATTGTCTAGCTGACGTAAGAAGCCTTCGCGGTTGTTAAATGCAACACGGGCTTGGAAGTTATCTTGCTCATAGAACACGATTAAGTTTTGAGAATTACCTAAACCTTCAAGTGCGAAACTTTGAGTGCTGTTAGCATCTACTTTCACATTGCTATCAACCACAGTAGCGTTGGCGGTGACACCAAAGCCGTTGTCGAAGATATGAGTTAAGGCAACTTCATAACCAGTAATACGTGCTGATTCACCGTTACGAGGACGAGTCACAGTATACTGTTCTGACTGACCATTTAGCTCTTCTGTTGTGCCAACTACTGCATCAGAACATAAGTCTGAGTTAGCTGTGCTGCAGTTAAAGTCAGGGCCTGTACGGTCAGTCATTTGATAAGTTTCATCACCCGTTAACGTCACGATAAAGTCATTAACCTCTTTGCTGAAAAATGCAAAGCTGAAGATGCTGGCATCATCGTAATACCACTCGTAAGAGATATCCCAGTTTTCGGAACGGAACGGTTCAAGTGATGGGTTGCCACCGCTAGCCGTTAAATTCTGACGTCGTGGCTCGTTAAAGTTAGTCGCTGGGGATAGCTGTGACATGGTTGGACGTGTTAAAGAGTCATACATGGCAAAACGTAGCACCATGTCGTCTTGTAGGTCTAACTTCACGTTTACGCTTGGCAACAAGTTTGAGTAAGTTGTGCCTTGAGTAATATTTGTCGCTGGACCGTATATATTTTGAAATAATGTTGCATCACTAGTCGGCACTATGTCAGTAATATAACTTTGTACGGCGCTTACTTCTACATCAGTTGTTGAGTAACGAGCACCTAGATCAACCGTTAATGGCATATCACCTACGTCGTACACAAACGTGAAGTTCATGTATAAGCTGCTGACATCTTCATTAATTGTATAGCGATTATTTTGCAGTGTTGGGGTTATTGGATACCCCTCAGAGGCTAAATAATCGACCATTGCATCGCCATCAAAAGTGTAGAAAGTATCGATTAAACCAGAGAAGTAGTTATTCGCAGTATAGGGTCTGAAGTTAATGGTTTCATTTGGCGCTGGAGTACCGTAACCACAGAATTGACACTGGCTACCAAAAATCTGATAACTGGATTTTTCACGCTCTTGACGGTACACACCAAATTTCGCTTTTGTGAATACCAATGAATCAGGTGAATATTCGAAATCAGCTTTAAACTCAGTAATTTCATCTTCGTCAGTAAATTGATTACCTTTTTCGCTGTAATGTAAACGAGAAAGACCGGCATCAGGTAAGCTGCCATTTTCAAAACCACCATGGATAACAGTTGGAGTTCCACTCGTGCCATCAAATGCATAGCTGTTGGTCATACCGACAACGTTGAAACGGTCACGACCAGCACGATCGTTTTCAGCATTCGAGTTTGAAACATCAAAGTTAGCTTTTAATTGGTCGTTTATGTCCCACTTAACATTTAAGCCGACACCGCTGTTAGTCACATCGCGTGAGTTACGAGTATGTGACACAAAATCAGTTGCAGGATCGCCACTGCCTTGATGTAAGCCAATATCTTGGCTAAAGGTTAATAAGGTGCCCGTTGCTGGATCAATAGTTGCGTTGCCAACACGGTCTGGTTCAAACCAAGATGCTAAGTCAGTGACTTGTGAATCAACTTCAAATTTAGAGATAAAACCGTCTAAGGTAATGCTGACATCTTCAGATGGCGCATATTGAAACACTAAGCTGCCATTGGTGCGAGTGCGGTCTTGTTCGTCAACGATTTGATCCCAGTTTCGTGGAATATAAGCATTGGTAAACAACACACCATCTCGTGAATTAGAGATAGTTTGACCACCACGCCAACCGCCGGTGTTAATTTGGTTAATTTGAACTTGACGCTCTTGATGGCTTACCGCAAGTAATACACCCATAGTTTCGTCATTGAAGGTATTACTAATCAAACCTGAAATTGAAGGTGAAACTTCTTCTGAAAGGCTTTCATACATTCCTTTCACAGAACCAACAAGCTGGAAGCCTGAGTAATCAAAAGGGCGCGCGGTTGTGACGTCGACCGTACCACCTATACCACCTTCTTGCATGCTGGCATTGCTGGTTTTATATACGTTAGCACCAGTAATTTGATCAGCAGCTAAAATGTCGAAATTAAACTCCCGACCAGCGCTATCTGTCGCTAATTGACGACCGTTAACTAACACCGTATTAAATTGTGGGCCAAAGCCACGAACCGTTACTGCCTGGCCTTCACCACCACTTCGGTCAATCGATACACCTGTAATACGTTGCAATGACTCTGCTACGTTTAAGTCTGGAAATTTACCCAGATCTTCTGCCGAAATACCATCTGAAACCACAGAAGCGGATTTCTTGTCGGCCATTGAGTTCTTTAAACTGCTGCGGATCCCTTTTACAGCAATCACTTCAATTTGCTCATTGGCTTGAGTTTCTGCAGCTTCAGCTGCTGTAACGCCGTGAACACTCCCAATTGCCCCAGCAATAGCGAGTGCCAACGTTGTCCTCTTGCCAAACGTAGCGATTCCTTTTGTAGACATTTTCCTTCCCCCAGTTGATGTTGTTGCTTTTTTATAAATATTGATTTTTTAATTAAAGCTTATTTATCTTATAAATATAGCAATTAAGATTAAATATCAACCTTTTCTTAACAAATTGGCGTCAATTTACGTTGTATTTTTTTCACGATTATTGACTATTGAAAAAGGTAGTTCGACATTTAGTCTTTGCTTTTTAATAATAAGGTTATGTTTTTATTTTTGTTTTTTTGATACTTCTGCAACGTGATTATTGTAAAAGGCTTATTTTTTTATCATTTGTTATTAACCCTACGAATGAAAATAAACAGCCCGGTATCGACAGTTTTTTTTCAAAACGGTAAGCCTTTTTGGTGGTTAAAAAGCTAGTTTTTGGGTTTTTTCATGTCCCAAGACATACCTGTTGCATAGCGATGTGCAAAACCATTCCAAGCCGGTGTTGGGTTTCCTTGTGCATCCTGCTCGTTAGATTGACCGTTTAAGTTCAAGTAAGCACATTTATCTTGTTGATTTTTAACGTGGCAATCCATCATGGCTAATGCAAAGTGCTTATTGATGGTATTTAATTGGACATTGCTCCATGAAGGTTCAAAGTAATGGCCTAGATCAATTTCATTTTTGTAAGCTACTTGTGGGGCTGGATGTGGTGCAATGTTGTGGCGAGCATTGTGGTAAGTAAGCATATAGGTATGGTCAGCACCTGTTTGTTGATATAAAGACTGAATACCTTTATACCCAGAAATATCATCAAGATCTCCAGAGACAAATAATGTCGGCGTGGTGATGCTGGCAAGTGATTCCGCATTAAAGAGTTGATAGTTTCCGCCCCATGGCGCCATGGCAATCATTGCCTTCCATTTAGGATCTACTTTGGCTGGTGCGGTTTGACCACCTGCGCAGGTATTCAGTAATGCTATAGCACCATTAATTACATTAGTGTCTTTGCTGCCAGTAAACGTCGCTGCGGTTTGCTGATTAAATTGATAACAGCCGCCAACCGTGTTTACTGCCCCGTATCCGCCCATCGAATAGCCCACTAAACCAGCACGTTTTTTATCGATAATATTGCTGACAAAATTGTCGGTATTGGTAAAGTAATCTAGAGCAAATTGTTGATCTCGAGAACGATTGAGTAAGGTGCTGAAAAAACCGCTGAATGGCGCATTAACTATGTCCACTTCTGCATTTGTTGAGTCGGTGTGGTCTAGAGCAGCGACAATATAGCCGTGTGATGCTAAATGTTCAGCAAGGTAAAACATGATCGTGCGGTAGCCGGTGTAACCATGCGATAGCACAACGAGTGGAAACGGTTGACCTGTTAAGTTATTCACTTCTGCGTCACGAGTGGCATTACCTTGTAATGCAAACGGCAAACCTAAGCGTGTTTCGTTAAGGTAAACGGCTTTAGGGGTAATATTGGTTGTTTTGTTGGTGGGATACCAGACTTCAACGGTGAGTTTTCTATCTTCTACACTCTGGGTTCCAGGGTTGAATTGTTTTTTATTGACTAAGTTAATTGTTTTCACACCTACTTGATAAAGACCCACTTGAGCCAGTTCAGGCATAGCATCTTTTGGCAGTACAGCGGGATAAAGTTGCTCTGGCTGTGGCGTTGTTTGTGCTGTAGTGGTTGGTTGTGTGTCTGTGGCATGAGCGACTGAGCTACCTAACCATAATAATGCTGCACAGGTGAGCGATTTTTTAAACATATCTATGCTGTCCTTTTCTATAGTGCATGTCTTAAAACATGTGAATCAAGATGTCATCTTATTTATAGGCGCAGTAATACGCCCATTTCGTGGCTTAATTAATTCAATCTAGTGGAACACTTGTACCGTCAATCCATCACCAGCAGTGCATACATATATGTCTGCATACAAATTAAATTGGCTAAAATAGTGTTGTTCAACCGCTTGTTTAATTGCAGCAACATCTTCATTGCGGCATAAACACACAATAGCTCCCCCAAAACCACCACCTGTCATTCTAACGGCACCTCTTTCCCCCAGTGCTTGCTGACAAATTTGCACTAAACCATCAGTGGCTGGCACAGTGACTTCAAAGTCATGCTTTAAAGACTGGTGCGATGCGGTCATTAATATCCGCAGTTGTTCTATGTCGTTATTCGTTAATGCTAGAGTTGCTGCGATGACACGATCATTTTCAGTAATAACATGATGGGCACGTGCAAACTCATTTGCGCTCATTTCTGTTTTGGTTTGCATTAGCAAATCAATATTGGCATCACGCAGAGTCGTCAGGCCCATTTTTTTGGCAGCTTGTTCGCAATCGATACGACGTTGATTGTATTCACTGTCAACCAGTTTTCTTGGGTAGTTTGAGTTAACAATCACAATTGATAGGTCACTCGGGATGGTGACTGATGTTGTGTGTAAATTTTGGCAGTCGATTAACAGTGCTTGATTTTTCTGGCCCTTAGCTGAGATAAGCTGATCCATAATGCCGCACTGACAATCCATAAAGTCATTTTCAGCTTCTTGGCCAAACAAAGCGATTTGCTCTTCGGTCAAGTTAAGCTTACAAATATGATTAAACATACCTGCTATTGCAACTTCTAGGGCGGCCGATGATGACAGTCCGCTACCTTGTGGTACGTTACTTTCAATCAATAAATCGACACCGCTAAGCTGGTGGCCTGCACGAGTCAGTACAAATGCCACTGCGCGTATATAGTTGCCCCATTGTGACTGACCAGCATTAATGGGTTGATTTACGCTGAAGCTTTCTTTTTCGTTAGGGTACATGGTAGATAACACGTTAACCGTGTTGTCGTCACGAACACGATAAAGCACTTGGGTACGGAATGTTAATGCGCACGGAAGTACATAACCTTGGTTGTAATCGGTAAATTCACCGATTAAATTTACACGACCGGGGGCACTCACAACACCTTGAGAGTCAGATCCAAATTGTTGGGTAAACAATTCCTGTAGCGCGTTGTTAGTCATGTTTATTTCCTTCGGTGTAATGTGTGTCGCTGGCATTTTGTAAAATTTTTGCAGCAGTTTCTGGGCTTAAATCACGCTGGCTTTCAGCTAGCATTTCGTAACCGACCATGTGTTTTTTCACGGTAGCTGAGCGTAATAGAGGTGGGTAAAAATGCGCATGCATACGCCAGTGGCTATCATTTTCTAAATCACTTGGTGCGCAATGCCAGCCCATAGAATAAGGAAAGCTGCAGTTAAACACGTTGTCGTAACGGGTTGTCAGAACTTTAATGGCTTCGGCGAGAGCATTTGATTGATCATCGGTTAACTGACCAAAGTGGCGTACATCGTCTTTACTCACTAATAAGGTTTCAAATGGCCATGCAGCCCAAAATGGCACAACGACTAACCAGTGATCATTCTGATATACCACTCGTTCGCCATTCGCTATCTCATGGTCAACGTAATCACCAAGTAAGCTACTGCCGTTATGTTGTTGATATTCGCGTTGGCTTGTTTCTTCTAACTGAATCTCTGTCGATAAGTGGTTATGCGCCCACACTTGCCCATGTGGATGAGGCTGCGAACACCCCATAACAGCACCTTTGTTTTCGAAAATATGAACGCAGGCATATTTGCCTGATAATTCGATGTAATGTTGTTTCCAAGTATCGACGACGTCTTTTATTTCGTTAACCGGCAACTCGGGTAAGGTTTTATTATGCTTTGGTGAAAAACAAATGACTCGGCATTCGCCAGTTGCTTGCTCTATTTCGAATAGCGGATTCGTTTCAAGTTGCGCAAGGTGAACTTCTGTTTGTGACGTTAACGCACCAAAGTCGTTAGTGAACACAAAAGTTTTATCGTACGTAGGATTATGGACATCATTTGCACGTTGGTTGCCAGGGCATAAGGGGCAAGTCTTGTCGTATTCAGACAAGTTTGAAGGGGTACTTTTTTCTGTTGCACCTAACCACGGACGATTATTTCTGTGTGGCGACACTAGCACCCAATTACCCGTTAACGGGTTTTTTCGTCTATGGGTAAATTCAAACTGGCTCATGGTAATCCTTGCTATCTATGTTTATGGAGTTGGTAAGTAAAATGAGCAATGGCTTAACAACACTTATACAACGATAAAGTATATAAATTAATTTGTATGATAAATACTACTATTAAGTTTTTTATTTAACAAGATGTAATCAATTTCGACAAGATCTTTCTAATACAGCTTGTCAATTGACCACTAGTCACTCTATGATAAGGTTAATATATACTATTTATCATATTTATTTATTGGATGGGTAAGTTAATGGAAGCCGATATAGAAATGGTCGATGTTGTCGTGATTGGCGGTGGCATTAACGGTGTTGGAATAGCGGCCGATGCAGTGGGACGTGGATTGAGTGTGTTATTGTGCGAGCAAAATGATTTAGCGTCAGCTACGTCATCAAATAGCAGCAAATTAATTCATGGTGGATTACGCTATCTAGAACATTATGAGTTTCGACTAGTAAAAGAAGCGCTTGCCGAACGAGAAGTGTTACTAAAAAAAGCCCCACATTTAATTACCCCATTAACATTTCGATTGCCACATCAAGCCCATTTGCGTCCGGCATGGATGATCCGACTTGGGTTATTTTTATATGATAATCTTGCCTCTCGTGTGACATTAAGTGGCTCTAAAAAAATCGTCTTTAATGCCGACAGTCCTTTAAAACCCAGCTTTACTCAAGGTTTTGAATATTCAGATGCTTGGGTCGATGATTCTCGTTTAGTGGTATTAAATGCGTTAGCGGCAAAAGAGTTAGGTGCGCAAATTTGTACTCAAACGCGTTGTATTCGTGCTGAGCGAGAAGGTGAGTTATGGCGGTTGAGCTTGCAAAATCAAATCGATAAATCAGTGCGTGATGTTATGGCTAAAACCGTTGTTAATGCCTCGGGACCTTGGGTATCAAGCTTATTTAGCAATGTGATAAAACAGCCATCTCCGCAAAAAATTCGTTTGGTCAAAGGCAGTCATATTGTGGTGCCTAAAATACACCAGCAACCTCATGCCTATATTTTACAAAATGAAGATCAGCGTATTGTATTTGTGATCCCGTTTGAGGATGACTTCTCGTTAATTGGTACTACAGATGTTGATTTTACCGGTGATCCTAAATATGTGCAGATAGACCAACAAGAAATAGAGTATCTGATTAACATCACCAACCATTATTTTCACAGCACCATTAGTGAGCAAGATATCGTGCATACTTTTTCTGGTGTGAGACCATTAATGGATGATGAGTCTGAATCGGCGCAATCCGTTACCCGTGACTACACCTTTATTGTCGATGCCCCGAAAAGCAAAGCCGCTCTCCTGTCGATATTTGGCGGGAAAATTACCACTTACCGCAAGCTGGCAGAAGCCGCTGTTAATCGACTTAAGCCATTCCATCCTAAAATGGGCAAACCTTGGACTGCACAGCAAGTGCTGCCTGGTGGTGATTTTAGTCACTTGACGGAGTTAAACCGTATTTATCAGCAACAGTATTCTTGGTTAGCACAGAAAACGTTGAGTCGTTTACTGCGAACTTACGGTGCGAGAACTCAGTACGTATTAAATGATGCCACGTCGGCCGATGCATTGGGTATCGACTTTGGTCATGGACTTTATCAGACTGAAGTGGATTATGTGATCGCAAACGAATGGGCGATTAATAGCAATGATGTACTATGGCGCCGTACTAAGTTGGGGTTATATTTTTCACCTGCGCAACAACAACACTTAACCGACTACATGATGGAAAAACGAGGGCTTATCGATAACCAACAGCAAGCGGTATAAAGACTAATGCGCACATACTGCCTGTTTTTGAGGCGTGTCTATGCGCAGCTT
Organism: Shewanella vesiculosa; assembly: GCF_021560015.1. Classification (NCBI taxonomy): domain Bacteria; kingdom Pseudomonadati; phylum Pseudomonadota; class Gammaproteobacteria; order Alteromonadales; family Shewanellaceae; genus Shewanella; species Shewanella vesiculosa. Next base: position 3,583,541 of record NZ_CP073588.1, read on the forward strand.
ACACTGTGTTTCAACTAAGCCCGTCACCTGGTGTAATTGATAAATAAACACATTTCCTGATAATGGGTAGTCTGCTAATTGTTGTGGCGACAATTCAACTCGAGAGGTTGTCACAATTAACCAATCTAAGTTGGGACCACCAATGGCGACGCTCGAAGGCTGCACAGCAGGTAATATCAGCTTTTCAACAATCTCACCTTCTGGACTGTAACGTACCACACTATGGTCGCCCCATTGGGCATTCCACATAAAGCCTTCAGCATCAACGGTTGAGCCATCAGGAAAAACATGTGGTTCAGTGTTCGCAAACACGGTTTTATCGGTTAAGGTTTTACTCTGTTGGCAGTAGTGATACCGATAAATGCAATGACGTTCAGAATCTGCGTGATACATGAGCTTGCCATCGGGACTCCAACATAATCCGTTAGAAATTAAAATTTTTTCAACGAGTTTATGGCACTTACCTTGATGATCTATTCGATACAAATTGCCGTGTTGATTTGGGGTATGTCGTTTTTCTACCATAGTACCGGCCCAAAAGTCGCCGCAGCGATCGATTCGGCCATCATTAAAACGGTTACCTATTTGTGCAGCTTCTGGCTGACTTAACCAAACTAATTCTTGTGTATCCAGATGATAGAGTGCAATCCCTTGCTCAAAGGCAATAATCAGCTGATATGTTTGTTGCTCAGCTAAAAAAGCAAAGCTGCCAACACGATAGGGTAAACGATATTGCCTGTGTTGTTGGGTGTCGACATTGTATTGATGAATTTGCCCTGCGGTAATATCAATCCAATAAATTGCACGGTGCTCTGGGTGCCACAGTGCATTTTCCCCTAGTTGATTTTGCGAGGGGATAATCTGAATTAATTCACCAATACAAGATGGAGTATTAGTCATGTGCCAATCGAACCCCTTGCAGATACACCAGATTAAATCCAGCTAATGTCGCATCGGTAACGTTCCACAATGTCGTTTTAATATTGCAATGGTTTAATGCTTTTGCAAAGCACTGACTTAAATGTGTTGGGCCTATAATTGCTATCGAGCTTAACTGATTTAACGGCCATTCAGTGGCATGTTTTGCTGCACGAACATCGGCGCCAATTAATATACCCGACAAATAAGCATGAGCTTGCTTCGTTGTGAAACCTTCAAATAACTGTTTACTTCGCACACTGAATAACCCATGTGTAAAGCTGTCGGTTGCAGATGATAAACTAAAATCGGCGCCTTGAATAAAGGCGTCAAAATCGAAATCAAGATCGGAAACTTTTTCTTGAATCAACACGCTATTAGATGACAGTAAGTCATATAATTCACCCGTTAGTGCTGTTTTAAATAATATGACTTTACCGTCTTCTATTAACACCCATTTAGTATGTGTGCCAGGTAAACATACTAAATGTCGACCAACAAGATGCTGGGGGGCCATCGCGAGCCAGCCGAGTAAATGAAATTCTTCACCGCGCATTGAGTCATGTAATTGGTTATTGAGCTGGCAACGTAGGCCGGGAAATATAGTGACTTGATGCCCTTGGCAATTAAAGCGCGTACCCGCAGTGATCACTTCAGTGGGAGAAATAGGGCAGTGTAAATATTGGGTTTCTTTCCAGCCAATGCTTGAGCCTATTTGACCAATCATTAAAATGGGCAATTGACCAAAACGTTGAGCCCAAGGGGCAATACTGTCCATCAATGTGGTTTGAAAATCGGTAATGATTTTTTTTACGCCCACATTGTTAACTTGCTCAAGTATGGTCAGGGGTTGGTCTACTTCAGCTAAACATAGGTATGCACGTAAATGACTTGTGCCCCAGTCGACAGCAATAAAATGTTGATGTTCAGTAAACAAGCTTATGCTCTCCCACCGTCAATATTAATACACTGCCCGGTGATGAGTTCGCTATTATCAGACGCTAAAAACAATGCCAATTTAGCCACATCTTCTGGGGTAATGCGACGCTTTAATGCCATAGCATCTGTCCATTTTTGCTCTTCTTGCTCAGTTAACCAGCTCGCTAACTGTTTTTCAGTCGCAACCCAACCAGGCAAAATGGCATTGACTCGAATACCTGCTTCACCAAATTCCCGTGACAATGAGCGTGTCATACCAATTAGGCCTGCTTTTGCTGTGACATAGCCCGTCATTTGTTGTGAACCAAGTAAGGCGGTGAGCTAAAGTTAATAATGCTACCCGAATGCTGGAGTTTCATTTGGGTATAGGCTGCTTGAGAGGCAAAAAAAGCCGGGTCTAAGTTGATTTGCATGCATTTGTGCCAGTCGTGTGCCGAAATGGTTTCGACATCTTGGCGTGCATCGTTGGCGACATTGTTTATCAGCACATCAAAACGGCCAAAATGTTCCGCTACGTCTCTAATGGCTAATTGTAATGATTCTGAATCGGTTGCATCTACTGCGCGAAACCAAATTGATGACAATGCATATTCAGATAATTTTTGCTTAAGCGTTTCTGCGGCTTGATTGTCGATATCAATATAAAAGCGACTTTAGCTTGTTGGCGAGAAAATGCTTCAACCATCGCTGCGCCAATGCCACTGGCACCACCGGTGATAAATATGACTTTGTTTTTCAAGTCTTGATACTGAGTTGACTGACTCACTGGTCACGCTCCAAACCTATTATTTTGATTATGGTTAACTGGCGGTATTTGGGGATTAACGGATTAATCCGATAAATATTGTTAATCATGCTGGTTATTTTTAACATTAACAACGATGAAAACAAAGTTATATCGGTATTGCGTTTAAATATGATATAACAGATTTATATACTGAATATTGGACAGTAAAAGGCATGAACACTTCACCGCGTCAAAATTTAACTCATCAACTTACCCACGATTTAGGTATCGCCATTGTAAAAGGGGTTTACCCTGTAGGTGAGGGTTTGCCGTCTGAAGCTGATTTGTGTATCGAATATGATGTAAGCCGAAGCTCAACTCGCGAAGCAGTCAAAATGCTGTCTGCAAAAGGGCTGATTTCATCGCGTCCTAAGCAAGGTATTCGTGTGTTGCCAGAAAGTAATTGGAACATGTTTGATACTGATGTACTAAAGTGGATTTTAAGCAGTAAGCCGTCATTGTCTTTATTGAAAGAGTTTACTCAGGTAAGAGTGGCATTAGAGCCACAAGCCGCGGCACTAGCCGCAATGAATGCATCTGACGAGCAAATTGCTGCAATTGAAAAAGCGCTTGATCGTATGGTTGAAGCAGAACAAGGTCTAGATGATCCGTTAGAGGCTGATATTGCCTTTCATACCAGTATTTTAGTGGCTAGCGGTAACCGTTTTTTTGTTCAGTTAACCGAATTTATTAGTACGGCATTGCGTGTGAGTATACGTTATACCAACAAGATTAAAGGCGTCCCCGGCGCTGACGTTAAAAAGCATGCTGAGATTTTTAATGCCATTAAAGCTCGTAATCCACAGCAGACTCGCGCAGCAGTGTCGATGATTTTAGACGAAGCATTAGAGCTGATTGAATCCAAGCTTTAATGCAGTTCAAGCACCAATAAAAAGAGCACCTTTAAGGTGCTCTTTTGCTTATAGGGATAAATAAAATTGCTATTAACGCGTTACTTCACTTCGTTTAATTCAAAAATCAACGATGTCTGTGGGAACGTAATAGGTAACTGCATGCCAAAAGTCATTAACGCTTCGCCGCTAAAGATTTGATTGTTAGCAACACTTAATACTGATTGTGAATAAAACGAAAACGCCGAAGGCCACACAAGTGATAGGGTGTAATCCTTGTCTGTATCCAGTCCTGCAAAGTGGTATTTTGGGGGATTGGTGCGTTGTGTTTCTTTCACACTATTATAAGCAAATAAGGCTTGGCTTTGGTCGGCGTTAACAATACCAAAGTTAATTGAGTCGCCATCGGTATCCAAGCGCACCAATTTACCACTGTGGATAAGCTGGCGATGCTGTTTGTGCAGGGCAATGATCTGTTTTAACTGGGTTCTTTCATCTTCGGTCAATTCACGTGGGTCCATTTCAATCCCCATGTGTCCAAAAAATGCCACGGCTGCACGCATGGCGATATTGATATTACGGCCGGTAATATGGCAGTTGCGGGGGCCAACATGAGCGCCCATAACTTCAGCTGGAAAGAAGAACGAACAACCGCGTTGAATGTTGAGTCTGTCTAGTGCGTCATTTGAGTCTGATGTCCACACGCGGTCGGTATAACGTAAAACGCCATAATCCACACGCGCACCACCAGACGAGCAGCTTTCTATTTCAACATGCGTGTTTGCTTGTTTTAAGCGTTTAATCAACGCATAAGCCGCCAGTGTTTGTTGGTGTACCGCAGGTTTTCCCGCTAGGTTACCCGCATGGTTTAAGTCACGGTTCATGTCCCACTTTATATAAACAATTTTGGGATACTCGACCAATATATCGTTAATAGCATTAAACAGATAATCCGTCACCGCTGGGTTAGTCATGTCTAACACCAATTGCTTTCTAAATTTAAGCTGTTCGTTGCCTTCGGTTTGTAGCGCCCATTCTGGATGATTACGGTATAAGTCGCTATCTGGGCTAACCATTTCGGGTTCGAACCATAATCCAAACTCCATGCCTACGCCATTAACGTGATCGATTAACGGTTGCAGGCCGTCTGGGTAGATCTCGCGGTCGACCGTCCAGTCTCCTAAACCGGCAAAGTCGCCACGACGGCCTTTGAACCAACCGTCATCAAGTACAAATCGTTCAGCACCAATGTCAGCAGCTTGAGTGGCTAACGACTGTAATACGGCTACGTCATGGTTAAAATATATACCTTCCCATGTGTTGTAATGTACTGGGCGTGGCTTTTGACGGACGCTATCGGTGATTAATGATTGGCGTACATATTGATGAAAATGATGAGATAGACCACTAAAACCTTGGTTAGAATAAGCGGTATATAATATCGGACTAGTATAAGATTCATTAGGTGCTAAGACTAACTCACCAGGCATTAATAGTTCACCTAATTGTGCATAACTGCGACCTTCAGCCATTAGTTCTGCGCGCATTTTGTGGTTACCGCTCCAACCTAAATGAAAACCATAACATTCACCTCCTTGTTCATGAGTAAGCTTGTTATGCATTACCATGCCAGGGAAGTTATCATGTGAGGTTTTTCCTTTACGGTTTTCACGGACAAAACTGCCTAAAAACATATCAAAGGATTGACGCTGAAATTCATTCGACCAACGACCCTCAAACGACATGATTTGGTCGATATGCAATGGCATTGGAATAGTGGGCGCGGCACACCAATTGACGTTTACAGAACCATTGCCCAGGTTGGTTAATTGAGTTCTAGCACTTAATACATCTGATAGCGGGTCAAGTTTTAAAAAATGTTTAACGCTAAGGTGACGCACGCTATCAATGGATTCAAATACAACTTCATTAGTATTCACTTGGTTGATTGACGTGAGTTTACCGCCAATAGACCATGCAATATTATTATCAAAAACTTCAATTCCTGGTGCACCGGTAAAGCCTTCACCCATTAATGGTGATAATGATATTGGTGCCTCAACCACAACTGAACACTTCGCCTCTTGACGAGTACCAAGTTGTTTCATCATGTCGTATGTGGTTTTGGATGATAATTTTTTGCCAAAGTACAGAATAGCTGGCGTTTTATTGCTGCAGTCCACGACTAAGCTAGTGTGCTGACCGTTAAGTAAAACAAACTGTGGTTGATGCGACATGATTTAACATTCCTTGATAGAGAGTCTCGTTTAACAAACATTACCGCATAAAGACTTTGACCGTGGTGGATCTACCCACTCACATCAGCGACATGTCATAACGATATGTAACCAGTTATTTAAAATACTATATATCATATAAATACTAGGTTAGTATATTAGTCATCATTAAAAATTCGTCAACTTACCCTGTAATATTGCTTGTAACTGTGAGGTATTATCTTAACGATATCCTAGTTCAAGCCAGAGGTTTTACGCACTATTTATTGGAGATTATCATGTTAGGAGTTTGCTATTACCCTGAGCATTGGCCTGAATCTATGTGGCAACAAGACGCAAAAGAAATGCGTCAGCTTGGATTACAGTATGTGCGTATAGGTGAGTTTGCGTGGTCTAGAATTGAGGCCCGCGATGGTGAGTATTCTTTTGAATGGCTAGACCGTGCTATTGAGACGCTAACGAATGAAGGGCTGCAAGTTATTATGTGCACGCCAACAGCCACGCCTCCTAAATGGTTAATCGATAAATATCCAGACATTTTACCTGTAGACATTAAAACCGGTACGACTCGTGGATTTGGTTCGCGACGTCATTATGATTTTTCAAGCGAAAACTACTTCCGTGAAGCCATGCGTATTTCCCAGATAATCGCTGAACGTTATGGTAAGCATCCCGGTATCTGTGGTTGGCAAACGGATAACGAAATTGCTTGTCATGATACGACTCACAGCGGTTCGTTAGTGGCTAAGTTGGCATTTCAGCAGTGGTGTAAAGCCTATTATCACAACGATATCGACAAGTTAAATAGCGCATGGGGTAATGTTTTTTGGTCAATGGAATATCAAAATTTTGACCAAATCGAGTTACCTATTCTTGCTGTTACTGAAACGAATCCTGCTCATCAATTGGCTTACCGTCGTTTTAGTTCTGACCAAGTGGTGAAGTTTCATGATGCTATGGTCGATATTATTCGTGCTCATGCGCCCAATCGTTTTGTGACTCACAACTTTATCCCGTTGGTTGATACTCAAACTGATAACTTTGCGCTAGCTAAAAATCTTGATTTTGTGAGTTACGACAATTATCCACTAGGGCGTTCTGATATGTTTTTCAAACATATGTCAGCGGAGCAATTTAAACCTTACATGCGCACAGGGCACCCTGACTTTTCGAGCTATTCGTTTGATCAAAGCCGTGGTGTAAGCAATAAAAACTTTTGGGTAATGGAACAACAACCTGGACCTGTAAACTGGGCACATCATAATCCACGCCCTGAAAAAGGCATGGTAAGACTGTGGTCATGGCAGGCATTTGCTCATGGTGCCGATTGTGTGTGTTATTTCCGTTGGCGCCAAGTGCCATTTGCTCAAGAACAAATGCACGCAGGTATTAAACGTAATGACAACTCAAAAGCTGCAGCCTGGGCTGAAGTTGAGCAAATGCGTGATGAGTTAGCCAAAGTCGACTTTAGTATTAGCGATCCTGTGCAAGCTAAAGTAGCGATTGTGACAGGTGCAAACTGTCAATGGGTGACCGAGATTGAGCGCCAAGGTGACAGTTATAACCATCAACGTGTTGAGTTTGCTTACTACTCTGCATTACGTCAGTTAGGGTTAGCGGTAGATTTTATTTCTGTAGACCACGATTTGACTCAATATGCTTTGGTTGTTGCACCGTGTTTACCTATTGTGCCACAAACTTTTGTTGATAAGTGTCAGCAAGCTAACGTTCATTTGGTTATTGGTCCACGCTCTGGCAGTAAAACGGATGAATTGTCATTAGTACCTACGCTAGCGCCTGGAGTATTTCAAGCACTGGTGCCTGTTCGCGTCTTATCAACAGAAACCATTCGTCCTGATTGCAGTGAAGTGTTGCACTTTAATGGGGCTGAATTTGAAAGCCAGTGTTGGCGTGAAGAGCTTGAACTTGCCGATGGTGTTAGTGTAGTAGCGAGGTATCATGATGGTAGCCCTGCTGTTGCGCGTCATCAACAGACTAGTTATGTGGCCACATTGACTTGCGATATGTTTTTACTCGCATATTTTACAACACTTGCAGTTGAGTTAGGGTTAACTGTACTCACGCTACCTAAAGATGTGCGTGTTGTACAACGTGGACAGTATGCCTATTTGTTTAACTATGCAGGTTACCCGCAAATGGTACCAAGTGAGTTACAAGGGCAATATGTGCTAGGTAGTGCAAATCTTGCTGCTTATGACGTTGCTATTGTCAAACTCGCTTAGTGTTGCCATAGCAGTTTGTTTGTAAAATCATGGTTATTAATTTAACCATGATTTTAGCGGGCAAGTTTTAGAGGCTCTGTGGATATGGCTGTTTGTTGACCCTGCTTTAACTCAATTTTTTTCCATACCTTGTCATGAAAGTAAAATACAACAGTATTAACGGCAGGCTCAAGCAGGGCTATGGTGCCACCGATAATAATGCTCCCGGTTAATAGGTAGGTAATCGTAAATGCGACACCGAAGTGTAAAATGGCAAAACTGAAAGTTTTTTTCATGGTTAAGTCCCCCCTTGTTTATTTATTTAAATGATAACAGTTATCATTATCATGTAAAGAGGGTTAATTCGATTATTACCAATGAAAATTTCGATTACGATTATATTTCTTAATACCGAAAACAATAAAAGCCCTTAAAGGGCCTTTATGATGGCAGAAAATATCCGTTAATTTAGAGCATAACCCTATGTGCTGGAGTTAGTAATGCCAAGGAAAGCGGGAAAAATCTTGGTCGCGTTTTTCTAAAAAGGCATCACGGCCTTCTTGAGCTTCTTCACTTGCATACGCTAAGCGTGTGGCTTCACCGGCAAACAGTTGTTGGCCTACTAAGCCATCGTCGGCCATATTAAAGCCATATTTAAGCATACGCATTGCGGTAGGCGATTTAGAGTTAATCTCTTTTGCCCAAACTAATGCTTCTATTTCGAGTTCAGCATGGGGAATCGCTCGGTTTACCATGCCCATATCAAAGGCTTCTTCTGCTGAGTAATTAAAACCAAGAAAGAAGATTTCACGAGCACGTTTTTGGCCAATCATCTTAGCTAAATATGCACTGCCATACCCGGAATCAAAACTGCCCACATCAGGGTCAGTTTGTTTAAAGATAGCGTGTTCTTTAGAGGCTAATGTTAAGTCACACACTACATGTAAACTATGGCCACCACCCACAGCCCAGCCTGGCACAACTGCAATAACCACTTTGGGCATAAAACGAATCAAACGTTGTACTTCTAATATATGTAGGCGTCCCATGCGTGCGACATCAGGCTTACCTTCCTCTGCGCCTTCATATTTATAGCCGTCTTTACCACGAATACGTTGATCACCGCCTGCGCAAAATGAGTACTGACCTTTTGCTGATGGCCCATTACCTGTTAATAGTACACATCCTACATCAGACCATTGTCTAGCATGATCTAGAGCGATAAAGAGTTCGTCTACGGTTTTAGGGCGAAATGAATTAAGGCAATCAGGCCTGTCAATGGCAATACGCACTGTACCTTGGTGTTTTGCCCGATGATAAGTGATGTCTTCAAAATTGAATCCTTCGACAAGATCCCATAAGTCTGGATCAAAAATGTCGGATACTGATTCTGTGTGTGATTGAGTCATAAAAACCTAGCCCCTATTGTAGATATTACACAAAGGCTAGGCTTATTTGATATTTAGGTCAATTTGAGAGCATAAAACCGTTAACTAACTCGAGTTATTAGATTTTATCGCAAATAAATTGTAAGTTTTCTTTGGTGAAAACCGGGTGGCGAGCACTGCTATGGCAGTATTGATCTTTAAACTCAGCTATTGCTTCATTACTGGTAAACACACCATCTAACTCACGGATCTCAATAGTTGATAAGCGTTGGTAAATTTCCGCTTTAATTTGCGGTAAGTGTTTATCAATTTTAATGATTTTTGTGCCCGTCATCGAATCAAGCTTTTTGTCTGCCTTAGTAAACATTGTTTTAATGTCATTGATTGGCTTATCAAGCTTGTCTGTTTCCGTCGCGAAATAATAAATAATTCCCGCAATTATTATTAATCCTATCCAGCCTCTCATCTTTTTATCCAATAATGTGTTATTACCTATATAATAAGCTAGTTATCGTTCAATATTAAAGCAGTAAGGCTGTAACATGACGACAGAATCTAACCCCAAGGACTTTTCTAAACAACAACGTATTAAAATCCATCAACCTGATGCCAGTAAAGCAGACCGTTTCAATCCGCGCAACCGTATTTATGTAAGAGCTGTAGATGGCTTATGGACAACGTTACGCCGTTACATGGGTTGGATTGCTATGTTGTTCTTCTTATTGTTGCCCTGGTTGCCATGGGGCGATCGTCAAGCAGTTTGGTTTCATCTGGCCGAGCAAAAATTCCATGTGTTTGGTTTAACTATCTGGCCACAAGACCTCACCTTACTCGCAGCACTGTTTATGATAGCTGCATTCGGGTTGTTTTTCGTTACTACTTATCTCGGTAGAGTGTGGTGTGGCTATACCTGCCCACAAACGGTGTGGACCTTCATTTTTATCTGGTTTGAAGAAAAGTTTGAAGGCGCACGTAATAAACGCATTAAGCTTGATCAAATGCCATGGAGCTTTAATAAGCTATGGCGGAAAACCGCTAAACATACCTCTTGGCTACTGGTATCACTATTAACAGCCACAACCTTTGTATCTTACTTTGTTCCAAGCCGTGAACTGTACATTGACATCTTTACCTTGAATGCCGGTGGTGGAATATATTTTTGGGTTATTTTCTTCACTATTGCGACATATGGTAATGCCGGATGGATGCGTGAGATCATGTGTATTCATATGTGTCCTTATGCCCGTTTCCAAGCGGCTATGTTTGATAAAAATACTTATATAGTCGGTTACGACACTCAGCGTGGTGAAACGCGTGGTCCTCGTTCTCGCAAACAAGACCCAAAAGAAATGGGCTTAGGCGACTGTATTGATTGTGACTTATGTGTACAAGTCTGTCCGACAGGGATTGATATACGTAATGGTCTGCAATACGAATGTATTAACTGTGGGGCCTGTATTGATGCATGTGATAACACCATGGAACGCATGGGTTACGAAAAAGGGTTAATCAGTTACACAACAGAAAACAAACTTGATGGCGTACAAGAAAAGGTATTGCGACCTAAGCTGGTCGGTTACGGTGTAGTGCTGACTGTGATGATATTAATATTCATTTATGCCAGCGCAACTATTGCGCCTGTTCGTATGGATGTTATTAGAGATAGAAACTCACTGTATCGTCAAAACAACCAAGGCAATACCGAAAACACCTTTACGATAAAAATTCTTAATAAGACAGAACAGCCACAAGAGTATGAGTTAAGTGTCGAAGGTCTGCCGAATGCTAAATGGATTGGCCCGCAGCACGTCTCAATCGGATCTGGTGAAGTCATCACCTTGCCAATTAGTATTGCTGTCGATCCTATCGAGCTGAAGAGAAGTATTACTAAAATCGATATTAAAATTAACGCAGTTATAGACGGTAGCCCAATAGAAATAAAACAGGAAACTCGATTCTTTGGTGATTAGAACCGAGCAAAATAGGCAAAAAAGGGGCTGGTAGTTCCTTTTTTGTTCATTTCGATTGAAAAAGCACCTCTCAGTCATGTTTTTGCAATATTTAGCATTTTTATGCTTGCACTAAATCTTAAGCTGCCTATAATGCGCATCCACTGACACGGCAGACAGCGAAAGCGGTCACCGAGTTGGGTTGAATTAAGTGCTTCAAAACACTAGATTCAAGGCGAAAAGAAAGTTTGAAAAAACACTTGACGCCGACACGGGAAAGCGTAGAATACGCACCCCAAGCCAACGACCTAGCGTCTTACGGCGATGTCTGAAAAATCGACATCACGTTCTTTAACAATCTAAACAAGAAATCTGTGTGGACATTCACAGGTATTGAGTTATTCGAAATTGTCTTCTGTTCTTCGGAATGTTGGCAATCAAAAAATTTAAACTCAATGCAACGATGAATGTTCATAGTAATATGTACAAAGACTTATTTCGCTTCGGTGAGATAAGCAATCAGAATTCATTGAGCCGAATCGTAAGATTCAAAAAAACTTTAATTGAAGAGTTTGATCATGGCTCAGATTGAACGCTGGCGGCAGGCCTAACACATGCAAGTCGAGCGGTAACACAAGGGAGCTTGCTTCTGAGGTGACGAGCGGCGGACGGGTGAGTAATGCCTAGGGATCTGCCCAGTCGAGGGGGATAACAGTTGGAAACGACTGCTAATACCGCATACGCCCTACGGGGGAAAGGAGGGGACCTTCGGGCCTTCCGCGATTGGATGAACCTAGGTGGGATTAGCTAGTTGGTGAGGTAATGGCTCACCAAGGCGACGATCCCTAGCTGTTCTGAGAGGATGATCAGCCACACTGGGACTGAGACACGGCCCAGACTCCTACGGGAGGCAGCAGTGGGGAATATTGCACAATGGGGGGAAACCCTGATGCAGCCATGCCGCGTGTGTGAAGAAGGCCTTCGGGTTGTAAAGCACTTTCAGTAGGGAGGAAAGGTGATGTGTTAATAGCACATTGCTGTGACGTTACCTACAGAAGAAGGACCGGCTAACTCCGTGCCAGCAGCCGCGGTAATACGGAGGGTCCGAGCGTTAATCGGAATTACTGGGCGTAAAGCGTGCGCAGGCGGTTTGTTAAGCCAGATGTGAAATCCCCGGGCTCAACCTGGGAATTGCATTTGGAACTGGCGAACTAGAGTCTTGTAGAGGGGGGTAGAATTCCAGGTGTAGCGGTGAAATGCGTAGATATCTGGAGGAATACCGGTGGCGAAGGCGGCCCCCTGGACAAAGACTGACGCTCATGCACGAAAGCGTGGGGAGCAAACAGGATTAGATACCCTGGTAGTCCACGCCGTAAACGATGTCTACTCGGAGTTTGGTGACTTAGTCACTGGGCTCCCAAGCTAACGCATTAAGTAGACCGCCTGGGGAGTACGGCCGCAAGGTTAAAACTCAAATGAATTGACGGGGGCCCGCACAAGCGGTGGAGCATGTGGTTTAATTCGATGCAACGCGAAGAACCTTACCTACTCTTGACATCCACAGAAGAGACCAGAGATGGACTTGTGCCTTCGGGAACTGTGAGACAGGTGCTGCATGGCTGTCGTCAGCTCGTGTTGTGAAATGTTGGGTTAAGTCCCGCAACGAGCGCAACCCCTATCCTTATTTGCCAGCACGTAATGGTGGGAACTCTAGGGAGACTGCCGGTGATAAACCGGAGGAAGGTGGGGACGACGTCAAGTCATCATGGCCCTTACGAGTAGGGCTACACACGTGCTACAATGGCGTATACAGAGGGTTGCAAAGCCGCGAGGTGGAGCTAATCTCACAAAGTACGTCGTAGTCCGGATCGGAGTCTGCAACTCGACTCCGTGAAGTCGGAATCGCTAGTAATCGTGGATCAGAATGCCACGGTGAATACGTTCCCGGGCCTTGTACACACCGCCCGTCACACCATGGGAGTGGGCTGCAAAAGAAGTGGGTAGTTTAACCTTCGGGAGAACGCTCACCACTTTGTGGTTCATGACTGGGGTGAAGTCGTAACAAGGTAGCCCTAGGGGAACCTGGGGCTGGATCACCTCCTTACCTATACGACTAACTCAATACCTAAAGTGCAGCGATGCATGTGAGTGTTCACACAGATTACTTGTTAACTTCTTCGGAAGGTGAGTGAAACACACCGCAAGCCGGTTAAGTGTTGTTCTTTAACAATTTGGAAAGCTGATAGTACTAACTAAAGGCGCATAGATGATGATTCGTTGTCGTTTGTGTGATTACGTTAGTGCGAAAAACGTTAATGCGAAAGCATTAACACTTGAGTTCTCAAAACACTGTTTAAGTGTCTTGAATATTCTAAAAAACTAAGGCGAGTCCACTTCCTACCCGGAGGTGAGACAAGTAAAAACCAGCTGGTCATGATATGACCCAGAGCTCTTCTCTTGTTAATTCAAGGGTGTGAAACTCATTTGGGTTGTATGGTTAAGTGACCAAGCGTATACGGTGGATGCCTTGGCAGTCAGAGGCGATGAAGGACGTAATAACTTGCGAAAAGCGTTGGCGAGCTAGTAATAAGCATTTGAGCTAACGATATCCGAATGGGGAAACCCACATGCATAAGCATGTATCACAACATGAATACATAGTGTTGTGAGGCAAACCCGGGGAACTGAAACATCTAAGTACCCGGAGGAAAAGAAATCAACCGAGATTCCCCTAGTAGCGGCGAGCGAACGGGGATTAGCCCTTAAGTCTATGGGGTGTTAGTGGAATGAGTTGGAAAGCTCAGCGGCACAGGGTGATAGCCCCGTACACGAAAACTAACCATAGATGAAAACGAGTAAGGCGGGACACGTGACATCCTGTTTGAATATGGGGGGACCATCCTCCAAGGCTAAATACTCCTGACTGACCGATAGTGAACCAGTACCGTGAGGGAAAGGCGAAAAGAACCCCTGTGAGGGGAGTGAAATAGAACCTGAAACCGTGTACGTACAAGCAGTGGGAGCGGTTCTTGAGACCGTGACTGCGTACCTTTTGTATAATGGGTCAGCGACTTACATTTTGTAGCGAGGTTAAGCGAATAGCGGAGCCGTAGGGAAACCGAGTGTTAACTGCGCGTTTAGTTGCAAGGTGTAGACCCGAAACCGAGTGATCTAGCCATGGGCAGGTTGAAGGTTGAGTAACATCAACTGGAGGACCGAACCGACTTATGTTGAAAAATGAGCGGATGACTTGTGGCTGGGGGTGAAAGGCCAATCAAACTCGGAGATATCTGGTTCTCCTCGAAAGCTATTTAGGTAGCGCCTCGAGCGAATACCATTGGGGGTAGAGCACTGTTAAGGCTAGGGGGTCATCCCGACTTACCAACCCTTTGCAAACTCCGAATACCAATGAGTACTACTCGGGAGACAGACAGCGGGTGCTAACGTCCGTTGTCAAAAGGGAAACAACCCAGACCGTCAGCTAAGGTCCCAAAGTGTATGTTAAGTGGGAAACGATGTGGGAAGGCTTAGACAGCTAGGATGTTGGCTTAGAAGCAGCCATCATTTAAAGAAAGCGTAATAGCTCACTAGTCGAGTCGGCCTGCGCGGAAGATTTAACGGGGCTAAACATACCACCGAAGCTACGGGTGCATTTCATTAGAAGTGCGCGGTAGAGGAGCGTTCTGTAAGCGGTTGAAGGTGAAGGGGTAACCCACACTGGACGTATCAGAAGTGCGAATGCTGACATGAGTAACGATAAAGGGAGTGAAAAACTCCCTCGCCGGAAGACCAAGGGTTCCTGTCCAACGTTAATCGGGGCAGGGTGAGTCGACCCCTAAGGTGAGGCCGAAAGGCGTAATCGATGGGAAACAGATTAATATTTCTGTACTTCCGCTAACTGCGATGGAGAGACGGAGAAGGCTAGGCTAGCGCGGCGTTGGTAGTCCGCGTTTAAGGTGGTAGGTTGATTTCTTAGGCAAATCCGGGAAATCGTACTTTAATGTACAGGCTGAGAGCTGATGACGAGTCACTATGATGAAGTAGTTGATGCCATGCTTCCAGGAAAATCTTCTAAGCTTCAGGTTAGCGGGAATCGTACCCCAAACCGACACAGGTGGTCGGGTAGAGAATACCAAGGCGCTTGAGAGAACTCGGCTGAAGGAACTAGGCAAAATGGTACCGTAACTTCGGGAGAAGGTACGCTCCTGTTGGTGATGAGACTTGCTCTCTAAGCTGACGGGAGTCGCAGATACCAGGTGGCTGCAACTGTTTATCAAAAACACAGCACTGTGCAAAATCGCAAGATGACGTATACGGTGTGACGCCTGCCCGGTGCCGGAAGGTTAATTGATTGGGTTATCTTCGGAGAAGCTCATGATCGAAGCCCCGGTAAACGGCGGCCGTAACTATAACGGTCCTAAGGTAGCGAAATTCCTTGTCGGGTAAGTTCCGACCTGCACGAATGGCGTAATGATGGCCACGCTGTCTCCAGCCGAGACTCAGTGAAGTTGAAATTGCGGTGAAGATGCCGTATACCCGCGGCTAGACGGAAAGACCCCGTGAACCTTTACTATAGCTTGGCACTGAACATTGAACCTACATGTGTAGGATAGGTGGGAGACTTTGAAGCTTGGACGCTAGTCTGAGTGGAGTCAATCTTGAAATACCACCCTTGTAGTTTTGATGTTCTAACTCTGGCCCCTTATCGGGGTTGAGGACAGTGCCTGGTGGGTAGTTTGACTGGGGCGGTCTCCTCCCAAAGAGTAACGGAGGAGCACGAAGGTTGGCTAAGTACGGTCGGACATCGTACGGTTAGTGCAATGGCATAAGCCAGCTTAACTGCGAGACATACACGTCGAGCAGGTACGAAAGTAGGTCATAGTGATCCGGTGGTTCTGAATGGAAGGGCCATCGCTCAACGGATAAAAGGTACTCCGGGGATAACAGGCTGATACCGCCCAAGAGTTCATATCGACGGCGGTGTTTGGCACCTCGATGTCGGCTCATCACATCCTGGGGCTGAAGTCGGTCCCAAGGGTATGGCTGTTCGCCATTTAAAGTGGTACGCGAGCTGGGTTCAGAACGTCGTGAGACAGTTCGGTCCCTATCTGCCGTGGGCGTTGGATGATTGAGGGGAGCTGCTCCTAGTACGAGAGGACCGGAGTGGACGAACCGCTGGTGTTTGGGTTGTCATGCCAATGGCATTGCCCAGTAGCTACGTTCGGAATCGATAACCGCTGAAAGCATCTAAGCGGGAAGCGAGCCCCAAGATGAGTCATCCCTAGAGCTTTAAGCTCTCTAAAGGGCCGTAGGAGACTACTACGTTGATAGGCAAGGTGTGTAAGCGTTGTGAGGCGTTGAGCTAACTTGTACTAATGACCCGTGAGGCTTAACCATACAACCCAGATGGGTTTTACTGATACGACTTAGTGTTAGAATAAAGCGCTTAAGCAGTGCGAGAGACTCAATAAAGCAATCAGCTTTCCGAATTATTATTTAATGCAATATACTGCGTTAGATAAACAAAATTTGTCTGGAAACCATAGAGCTGTGGCACCACCTGATCCCATTCCGAACTCAGAAGTGAAACACAGTATCGCCGATGGTAGTGTGGGGTCTCCCCATGCGAGAGTAGGTCATTTCCAGGCGCCTAATTTCTCTTTTACGAAAGAGAAGTCTCCTGATAGTGACATATCAGCGACTTAAAAAGATTTAGCATTGTGCGTAAGCAATTTGCTAAAGGAGCGGTAGTTCAGTTGGTTAGAATACCGGCCTGTCACGCCGGGGGTCGCGGGTTCGAGTCCCGTCCGCTCCGCCAACTTAAGATGAAAGCCCTAGCAGAAATGTTAGGGCTTTTTTCGTTGGGCGATAAAAAGATAGCAACATAGAACCCCGCGGCGGTTCGTTGAAGTGACAAGGTTGCGAGATTATAGTGCATGGACCCATCCATGGCTTGTTAGTCTCTTTATGAAGTCTGTGTCGCCAAGACTCACGGATTAATCTCCCGTTCGCTCCGGCAACGTAAGCCGAAGGCTTTTGCTGTAATGCAAAGGCCTTTTTTGTGTCTGTAATTGGGTCAAATAGGTAAAAATATTAGCGAAGTTATCACTGATACACAGATTTTTAGTTGATGTTAACTGTATCGGTGAGCCGGTATTGTGCTGTGTTAACTGAGGCTCTTTGATGCTTATATCAATATTCACCCGTGCATTTATCGATAATAGGCCTCATTTGCAATGTGAGGCCTTGGTCATTTATTTAAAAATTTATTGCATTACTTCATCTAATAAACGGTTTTAAGCCAGCTCTGTTCTATAAGGAATGCTGCTTTGTGCTCCGCTGCGTGTAACGGCTATTGATGAGGCTAAGTTAGCAAACATTACTGCATCTGTTAATGATTTTCCTTCGTCTAATGCCACCATTAGTGCACCGTTAAATGTGTCTCCGGCTGCAACCGTATCAATTGCATTAACTATGGACGCAGGAATGATTTGTCCTTGGCTTTTTTCACTGACATAAGCGCCTTTACTTCCCAGTGTGATAATAACGGTATTAACGCCCTTATGATGAAGATCTTGTGCTGCTTTCTCTGCGCTTTGTTGATCGATAACCTCAATGCCAGTTAATGCAAAGGCTTCTGTCTCATTTGGGGTGATGATATCGATTAAGCGCAACAAATCATTACTCAGTTTAGCTGCTGGAGCAGGATTGAGTATGGTCGTGCAGTGATACTGCTTGGCGAGGATTAATGCCTGATGAACAGTGTCTAACGAGGTTTCTAGTTGGACTAGTACGTAATCTGCTTGAGCAAACAATGCTTGTTGCTGCTGAATGTGCTCCGCAGACAAATAGGCGTTAGCACCAGGTACAACTCCGATGCTATTCTCACCGTGTTGATTAACAAATATTACGGCAGTGCCGGTACTCTGATTAGCAATATCATAACAGCCACTTAAATTGATTCCATCAGCAGCCCAAGTTTTGCGCATTATTACAGCATTACTATCATCACCCAGAGCACAGATGAAATATACTTTCTGTTGAGGGTTACTCAATCTCCCAGCCGCCACAACTTGGTTTGCCCCTTTGCCTCCAAGTTCTAGCCGATATTGCTGACTAATCAACGTCTGCCCAGCTTGGGGTAACTCATTAAATGTTAGAACATGATCGGCATTAGCACTGCCGACAACTAATAAAGTACTCATGTTTATCCTTAGTTGCCACGCCGATCTAGTTAAATTGGCATGGCATGAGTTCGTTAGTAATCGTTTAAACGCTCAATAATAAAGTCTACAAAACCCGTTCGGTTTATATTAAACAAGACTTTGGCATTATGTGGATTGTTGGTTAATTGATATCGATCAACCACTGTCATACCTTGGGTATATTGCCCTTTAGTTTCAATGCCAACCCAGCAATCAACAGCGGTAAACAATGATGGATTGAGTAACCATGCTATGGTGCAAGGATCATGTAATGGTGCACCTGTGAAACCCCATTTAGGGTCACGATGGTAAATCATAAAGAAGTCGAGCAGTTCGGCGACGCATTTGGCTATTGGGTTGTTGATTGCTCTAATACGTTCAATATCTTCATCCATGATTTGTGCTTCGTGGGTTACATCTAGTCCGCACATCACAATCGGTAAGCCAGATTTGAACACCATATCAGCAGCTTCAGGGTCGACAAAAATATTAAACTCTGCCGCAGGAGTCCAATTGCCCACACCTGCTGCGCCGCCCATCAGTACGATACTATCTATGTTGGAATGTAATTCAGGGTGTGCAGCGAGAAACAGGGCAATATTAGTTAACGGTCCTGTAGGAACAAGGGTGACGGGGTGCTTGCTGCCACGAACCTTATCGGCCATTAGTTCAATAGCGGTTTGTTGTACTGGTGCAAATGCCGGATCGGGAAGTTTTGGCCCATCAAGACCACTTTCACCGTGAACGTTGTCAGCAATAATAAGCTCGCGAGCTAATGGTTTCGGAGCGCCACTTGCAACCGGAATATCATGTCTGCCTAATAGGGTAAGTACGCGCAATGCATTGTTTAAGGTCTTTTCTGGTGTTTGGTTACCGGCACTCGTTGTAATGGCCAACACATCAAGTTTTGCTGAACTTAGTGCTAAAATAAGTGAGATGGCATCGTCATGACCGGGATCGCAGTCGAGAATAACAGGACGTTTCATGGATAATTTCCTTATTCAATAAGAAGGTATAATGTACCACTATCATTGTTGTTGGCTTAATGCTTAAAAAGTAAAATGTGATCTAAAATACCATGGCATAGTGGTTAAGATAATCGAGCCGCAGTAACTTGCCTTAGCTCAAGAGTTGTTGCAAATCTCTCAATGTAATTTGTTATTAACCATGCCGTGATGGATGGGTTGTTTTACGCTACAGTGTGGTTTTATTAAGTAGGTAGGATTATGAATTGTCGTTTAGGTTGCGGTGCTTGCTGTATTGCGCCTTCTATTACTAGTGCAATACCGGGAATGCCAAATGGCAAACCTGCAGGGGTGCGTTGTATCCAATTAAATGATGCTAACTTGTGTATGATATTTGGTCAGCCAGAGCGTCCAGAGGTATGCGCTGAGTTTAGTGCAAGTATTGATGTATGTGGTACTAGCAATGATCAAGCTTTATGGTTGATCACTGATTTAGAGTCATCAACATGTTAATCTGCACTTATTATTTATCTTGGATATTTTAGACCATGCAACTAACCCGATATACAGATTTTGGTATCCGCATTTTAATGTATCTTGCTGTGCAATCTGAACGCGAAACTTTGTTTCGAATTGCCGAAGTCACCAGTGTGTTTGATCTTTCTTCAAATCATGTGGCAAAGATAATCCATCAATTAGGCAAGATGGGATATTTGCAAACGGTCAGAGGCAAGAGTGGTGGTTTTAGATTAGCAAAGCCAGCCGATGAGGTGTTAATAGGGCAATTGGTTCGTGATTTAGAGCACTCATTAGCGCCTATCGATTGTGAGTCACCATATTGCCGCTTTACACCAATATGCCGATTAAAAGGCGTGTTAGCGCAGGCTGTTTCAGCTTATTTAGTGGTGCTTGACCAATACACATTAGCAGATGTTGTCGCGAATAAATCAGAAATTCTAGCAACGTTACCAGAGTTATCTATCTCAGTGTTGCAGGTGGAGTAGCTTGAGTTGATAAAGCAACATTGAGATCATCAAATAATTGAGATGTTGGCAGTAATGTAATGCCATTGTCATTTAAACGAGCCAAATTAGCGTTCAAAAATCGGATGGTTTCAGGATAAGGATGGGCAATAGCAATCAGCTTACCTTGTTGTTTCGATTGTGTAATTATCAGTTGGAACTGTTTTTCAAGCGCTCGCTCACTAGTGTCGTTATCTAAAAATATCTGTCTTCTCATTGATGGCACACCAAGCTGCATCGCCTTGTTGCTAGCTTTAGTATATTTAGTCGTAAAGCTGTCGATAAAAAACAGTTGTCGCTCTTTTAAACTCTGCATTACCCATAACATCGGCTTATCCATTTGAGTCAGTAAGCTGCCCATATGATTATTAGCCCCTTTCGCAAACGGAATATTAGCGAACGCACTTTGTAACTGTTGTTTAATTTGCACTTCAGTCATGTCGTTGGTTAATCCTCCCGGCCCTAATGCTTTACCATTTAAGGCTTGCATTGGCAGGTGCAACATAATTTCATGGCCTTTGTTGAAACCATCAGTGGCCAGCTTTTTTCCTAGCGGAGTATGCGGTAATACCGATAAAGTGATGGCATTGGGTAATAACAATGCGGCTTCGTCAGTTGAACGATAACCTATATCGTCAATGATAATGGCTAGTTTGGCTGCCGTGGCAGGCACGATGCTACAGAGGCCGAGTAAGATAAATAGTAGATTGCGCACGAATTTGACTTATCTAGTTGGGTGAGTTTAATTGTTCAATGACATGCATAACAAGACGATTATAAACACAGTTACACAGCTTGATATAGCATTTGTTAAGGCAGTGCTACTGAATAGCGTCGTGCAGTGTTATTTTATATCTGCTATTACTCATCCGTGAGCCGATTTTATATCGCGTTTTGTTAAGCTTAACGGCAATAATAAGCCGGATCGACGGCCTTACCTTTGTTGCGAATTTCGAAGTACAGTCCTGGCTCACTTTGTCCGCCTGAACGACCGACAAGTGCAATAGACTCACCCGTTTTGACCATGTCGCCAGGTTGTCTCAATAATGTTTGGGCGTGACCATAGAGGCTCATATAGCCCTTACCATGATCAATCACTAACACCATACCAAAACCTCGTAGCCAGTCGGCATAAATGACTTTACCTGATGCAACCGCATTGATATTTTGTCCTTCTGGCGCCGAAAGTACTGTGCCTTTCCAAACAATCTGTCCTGAGCGACTGCTGCCAAAGCGTTTACTCACTCTACCTTTGGTTGGCCATGTTAATTTGGCTTTTTGATTCAATAACCCATCCATTGTTGGGTTAGATTTGGCGGCTACCATGGCTTGTTGCACGATGCGCTTTAAACTTGCCTCTTCTATTTGCAGTTGTTCTAATTCTGCGCCTTTACTCGATAAGGTGCGCTGTAATTGAGTCAGAGTTTGCTGGCGTTGACCTTGCTCTTTAGTTAATTGCAGTGCTTGTTGTTTTTGATCTATCACTAAAGCATTGAGTTTTTGCTGCGCAGTGACTTGTAGTTGTTTTACTTTATTAAGGTCAATACTGGTTTGCTTCAGCTGCTGGATAGCGTCTATACGGGCATTATTCAGAAATTGATAATACGCCAGCATACGTTCAACCGTGGCTGGATTTTGCTGGTTAAGCATCATTTTGGTGTAATCATGATTACCGGCTAAATAAGCACTCGATAATTGTTTTGATAAGGTGTCTTGCTGACTTAGTTTCAGTTTAGCTAAGTCAATTTGTTGTTTATCCAGCTCTTTAAGTTTGATGTTAACCTCAGACAATGCCTTTTGTGATTGATTAACTTGTTGAGCGGCTTTTGCAATCGCTTTTTCATCACTTTTAAGCAGTGAAATGAGCTTCTCGCGTTGCTTCGAGGTATCTTTAAGGGAGTTTTGTTGTTGGTTTATTTGCGCTTGGATAGACTTCAAAGCCGATTGGCGTGAAGACAAATCGGCACTAGTTGCCGTAAATGAGAAGATTAGAAAGCCAGCAATAATGCTGGCTTTAACAAATAAACGAGTTATCACGAGTTAATGTTTACTCTTTAAGGTCAATGATACAGCGTCCACTCATTTCTTTCGGGATGCTTTGGCCCATTAAGGTTAACATAGTTGGCGCAATATCGCTCAAACGTCCACCATCTTTTATTACCGCATCACGGCCGACATAAACGAAGGGCACTAAGTTACTGGTGTGAGCTGTAAATGCTTGTCCATTAGACAGATCTGTCATCTTCTCCGCATTACCATGGTCGGCAGTAATCAAGCATTCGCCATCAACTTTAGCTAAGGCTTCAACAACACGACCGATACAAGCATCAACGGCTTCACAAGCTTTAACTGCAGCATCAAACTTACCGCTATGGCCTACCATGTCACCATTTGGATAGTTACAAATAACCACATCATATTTATTTGATTCAATTGCAGCGACCAATTTGTCGGTTAATTCAGTTGAACTCATTTCAGGTTGTAAATCGTAAGTTGCGACCTTAGGTGACTCAATTAAAATGCGATCCTCGCCTTCAAATGGCTCTTCTTTACCGCCATTAAAAAAGAAGGTCACATGGGCATATTTTTCAGTTTCTGAAATGCGTAACTGAGTTTTATGCAGATTTTGCAGGGTTTCACCTAAAGTATTCACTAAATCACTCGATGGATAGGCTACTGGAGCCTTAATATCAGCCGCGTAATCAGTTAGCATTACAAAGTTAATTTTTGGTGTTTTATTACGTACAAAACCGTCAAAATCTGGGTTGACAAAGGTGCGAGTAATTTGACGAGCACGATCTGCGCGGAAGTTCATAAAAATGAGCGCATCGTTATCGTTAAGTTCAGCAGCCTCGCCTTGAGCATCAACAATCACAGATGCAGCAACAAACTCATCATTTTCGTCACGAGCATAGGCCGCTTCAAGTGCTTCAGGCGCAGAAGCATAGGTAAACTTGCCTTTACCTTCAGTGATTAACTCGTAGGCTTGCGATACTCGATCCCAACGGTTGTCGCGATCCATCGCAAAGTAGCGACCAATAAGCGATGCGGTACGGCCATGACCTAATTCAGCAAATAGTTCATTAAAATGAACCAAGCTATTTTTAGCACTACGAGGCGGTGTATCTCGGCCATCTAAAAAGGCATGCAAGTACACTTTAGTCGCGCCGCGTTCAATAGCCATGCGACACATTGCTTCAATGTGTTCTTCATGGCTGTGTACACCACCGGCAGACAACAGCCCCATAATGTGCACCGCACCATTTGCGGCAATGGCTTTGTCTACTGCATTGCTAAGCGCAGGATTTTGTTCAAACTCATGATCGGCAATCGCTTTGCTGATGCGAGTGAGCTCTTGATACACGATGCGGCCTGAGCCGATATTGATATGGCCAACTTCAGAGTTACCCATTTGACCATCAGGCAAGCCGACGTCGATACCAGAACCCGAAATAAGACTGTGAGCATATTGTGCATTGAGCTTATCTAAAACAGGAGTCTTAGCATGAAAAACCGCGTTATCTTGCGTGTTTTCACTATAACCCCAGCCATCAAGGATAAGTAATGCGAGTGGACGTTTCTTTGTCATTATGCAAATACCTTTAAGTTGGAAATAGAAGAGTTAGAAAATTTCAATTGTATGAATATTACTACTTATCGATAGTGTGCAAAAGGCATATAGGTTTGAAGATATAACCAAAGCTGCTGATAACGAGGGGCGAGTCACGAATAACTCAGCGTAAAGCGTTTATTTTCGGTGTTTCTTTAATGAAAACTGCCGAGCAAAACGATATACTCGGGCCATCTCATCTTAGTCATCGTCAGAGAAATCAGTAATTATGCAAGAATATATGGAATTTTTTAAAGCGAACCCAATGTTAAGTTTAGCGTGGGTCGGCTTGTTTGTAGCGCTTGTTGTTAGTGTCATTAAATCTGGTACATCAAAAGTGAAGCACGTTAGCCATCAAGAGCTAACACTCATGGTAAATAAGCAAGATGCTAAAGTTGTTGATGTGCGTGGAAAAGAAGAATTTAAAAAAGGTCATATTGTTGATGCGCTTAATGTGACCTTGTCTGAAATAAAAAATAATCAAGTCACTAGCCTTGAAAAGTTCAAAACCAGCCCCATTATATTAGTATGTAACTCAGGTATGACATCGTCACAAGCCGCTCAACTTCTTACTAAACAAGGATTTGAGAATGTGTTTAACCTTAAGGGTGGCATGGGTGAATGGCAGGGTGCTAATTTACCCGTAGTTAAAAGCAAGCGTTAATATGGTTGCTTAATTGTATTCAGTGTTAATGCATTTGGGTATGAATTAACACTGTTTATTATCAAGATCTTGCTCGTTATGATTTATCGAGCTGGATCAACTTTACGGGATAGCACTAATGTTAGATTAATTCTTTATACATTAAGTGTGACAGCCCAACACAATTAGCTTCACAGAAAAGCTAAATAACATTGATAGGTAGGAAATTATGGCTGAAGTAGCAAACAACGAAGCACAAGCACCACAGTTCAACATTCAGCGTATTTATACAAAGGATTTGTCTTTTGAAACGCCAAATAGCCCTGCTGTTTTCCAGAAAGAATGGAACCCAGAAGTAAAATTGGATTTAGATACTCGTAGCAACAAGCTGTCAGATGACACATTTGAAGTTATCTTATCGTTAACTGTTACAGCTAAAAATGGCGAAGATACTGCCTTTTTATGTGAAGTTCAGCAAGCGGGTATTTTCTCAATCGTTGGCTTAACTGAACAACAACTTGCCCATTCTTTAGGCGCATATTGCCCTAACGTATTATTCCCGTACGCACGTGAATTAGTCGGTAACTTAGTTGGTCGTGGTACTTTCCCACAACTGAATCTTGCTCCAGTTAACTTTGATGCACTATTTGCTCAGTACGTTCAACAGCGTCAAGCTGCTGCAACTGAAGCAGCAACTGCATAATTTATGAATAATGCTGCCGAAATTACGGTATTAGGGGCGGGGTCTTATGGCACCGCCCTTGCTATTTCTTTAGCCAGTAACGGTCATAAGACATTGCTTTGGGGTCACGATCCTAAGAGCATGCAAGTGTTAGCTGACAGTCGCTGTAACGAGCGTTTTCTTCCTGGTATTCAGTTCCCCGATTCTTTAGCAATCGAACCGGATTTAGGCAAAGCACTCGCGGCAAGCAAAAATATCTTAGTGGTTGTGCCCAGCCATGTGTTTGGTGATGTACTCAAACAAGCAAAGCCATTACTGCGAAAAGATGCACGGATTGTATGGGCAACTAAAGGCTTAGAGCCTGAAACTGGTCGTTTATTGCAAGATGTTGCACGTGAGCAATTAGGTGAACAATATCCATTAGCGGTATTGTCAGGGCCTACGTTTGCTAAAGAGCTAGCCGCAGGCTTACCGACAGCTATTTCTGTAGCAGGTACTTGCCCCGAGTTTACTCATGATTTGGTTGAACTACTTCATAGCCCTAAACGTCTGCGTGTATACGCAAATGACGACTTTACTGGCATACAATTAGGTGGTGCGGTTAAAAACGTCATTGCTATTGGTGCTGGCATGTCAGATGGTATTGGCTTTGGTGCTAATGCACGTACAGCATTAATTACCCGCGGTTTAGTTGAACTTAGCCGTTTAGGTGTTGCGCTCGGCGCAGATGCCTCAACCTTTATCGGCATGGCGGGTTTAGGTGATTTGGTATTAACTTGTACCGATAATCAATCGCGTAACCGTCGTTTTGGTTTAGCTTTAGGTCAGGGCAAAGACGTGATCACCGCGCAAGAAGAAATCGGACAAGTGGTTGAAGGCTATCGCAATACCAAAGAAGTGTTTACTTTGGCTAAACGCCTTGGGGTAGAAATGCCGATTACCGAGCAAATTTATCAGGTGCTTTATCAAGGTAAAGCGCCAATTGAAGCTGCTAAAGAGTTACTTAGCCGTGAAAAAACGTCTGAAACACTCAAAAAATAGTGTCACACAGAAGCTAAGTTAATCGTGAGTAGTAACAAAAAAGGATGCTAAAATAGCATCCTTTTTTGCATTTGATGTTTATCAGTTAACTATTAAACAACCAATTGAAACAGTGTGGAGTAAAACGTGAAACATCATGACGTAATCATTATCGGTGCCGGTGCGGCAGGACTAATGTGTGCTGCGACAGCGGGCTATAGAGGTCGTGATGTGTTGGTGTTAGATAACGCCAAACAAGCTGGTAAAAAAATCCTTATCAGTGGTGGCGGGCGTTGCAATTTCACTAACCAAAAAGTGGAGCCGCACCAGTTCATTTGTGGCAATCCGCACTTTGTTAAATCGGCATTAGCGCGCTATCGATCAAGTGACTTTATTGACTTGGTTGAACGTCATGGCATTGAATACCATGAACGTGATCATGGACAATTATTTTGTAATGACTCCGCTAAAGACATAGTCACCATGTTAATGACCGAGTGCGAATGGGCCGGGGTCAAGGTTCAGCTGCGTACTGAGATTTTATCGGTCAACAAAACTGATACCGGCTTTACCTTAAGCACCTCTAATGGCGACTTTAGCTGCGGATCACTGGTTATTGCCACTGGTGGCTTATCCATGCCCAAATTAGGTGCTACGCCTTATGGTTACAAGCTTGCAGAGCAATTTGGTTTAAAGGTTCTGCCGACCAGTGCTGGTTTGGTACCTTTTACTTGGCATGCCGAACAAAAAGTCCGTTTTGAGCCGTTATCGGGTATTGCTGTACCAACCACAATTACCGCGCAAGATGGCACCCAGTTTAGCGAAGCCTTATTGTTTACTCATCGCGGCTTATCAGGCCCCGCAGTACTGCAAATTTCAAACTACTGGCAGCCAGGTGAAGCCATTTCTATCAATTTATTACCGGGTGAAAACGCGTTAGATAAAATTGAATTTGCACTGAAACATCATCCGAAACAAAGCCTGCGTAATACCCTGAGCCAATGGTTACCTAAACGCTTGGTCGATGCGCTGTTTGAAGAGTCACTATTAGATAAAGCGCTAAATCAACTGGGTCACGGCGAGCGTGAAAAGTTAGCAAACGAATTAAATAACTGGTCAATTATTATGAATGGCACAGAAGGTTACCGCACCGCAGAAGTGACTTTAGGTGGTGTTGATTCTAATGAGCTGTCATCTAAAACCATGCAAGCTAACAAAGTACCAGGATTGTATTTTATTGGTGAAGTAATGGACGTAAGTGGTTGGTTAGGCGGGTTTAATTTTCAATGGGCCTGGTCATCCGGTGTCGCGGCAGGGTTGGCGGTTTAGATGTGTGTAGAGACAATAAAGTTTGCCCGTAGTGACTTGATACTATGCTTTTTCTGGGTGAAATATATCTGCATATGTTTTAAATGATTGTTAACGATAACAATAGCCGCATTTTTTGCTAAACCGATTCATTGAACTGGATCGGTTTTTTTGTAACTCAAGCTTGTATATGTAAATAATCATATATACACTCAGGTGTATATTTTGTATTGCGTGTTAGTGAGTCAACAATGAAAAAGAAAACGGTGTTGTTTCTCTGTACTGGCAATTCGGCGCGCTCGCAAATGGCTGAAGCCTTACTAAGAAGTAGAGCTGCGGATCTATTTGATGTATTTAGTGCTGGCACGCAGCCTGAAGATATTGACCAAAGGGCCATTGACGCTATAGCTCGCTTTGGCGCTGACACTCGGGGTTTAGTGTCTAAAAAAGTTACAAACCTTTGCGGGTAAAACATTTGATTACGTGATTACCCTTTGTGACAAAGCCAATAACGAATGTCGTAGTTATCCTGGCGCTGGTAAGCAACTGGCGTGGGACTTTCCTGATCCTAAAAATCGCGCAGGTGAACAAGCATTTTTGACCACCTTAAATGACATCAACAACCGCCTGACGATGTTTTTGTCAGTGGAGCAACCAACTACAGAGCCAATGTCGCTAGAGACTCAGTCTGCATTGAATGCCGCTGAATTCTCCAGTATTGATCCCCTCGCGTTTTATAAATGCCTTACCGATGACATTCGCTTAAAAAGCTTAATGTTGACCCATTACCACGGTGAATTGTGTGTGTGTGAGCTAATGGCGGCGCTCAATGAAGATAGCCAACCTAAAGTGTCGCGTAATTTAGCCTTGTTAAAAAAGGCGGCGATTATTAGCGACAGAAAAAACGGTCAATGGGTGTTTTATCGCATCAATCCTAACTTACCTCTATGGGCCAAATCAGTAATAGCACAAACCACCGAAAACAACCTTGGGTTGATTATGTCGTCATTACAACGATTAGACATTATGCAAAATAGGCCTAATAAGGTGAGCTTTTGTCGCTAGTCTGATGTTGTCATTTTAAGAATACGTTGTGGTATACCTCGTTGTTTGGAGTCATTTGTATGGGAACGTTCGAACGGTTTTTATCGGTATGGGTTGGCTTAAGCATGTTGGCCGGAGTGTTGTTAGGTTTATGGCAGCCCGAGGTCTTTCAGGCTATCGCTAATCTTGAAATCGCCCACGTTAACTTGGTTGTTGCGGTGTTTATTTGGGTGATGATTTATCCAATGATGGTGCAAATTGATTTTTCGGCAATGAAAGATGTAGGTAAAAACCCTAAGGGATTATTACTCACCATTGTCATTAATTGGTTAATTAAACCCTTTACCATGGCAGCATTGGGCTGGTTGTTTTTTAAGGTGCTGTTTGCCGATTTAGTCGACCCTGCATCTGCGCAAGAGTATATCGCAGGGATGATTTTATTAGGCGTTGCACCTTGTACCGCAATGGTGTTCGTGTGGTCGCAATTAACTAAAGGTGATGCGAACTACACATTAGTGCAAGTGTCAGTTAATGACGTAATTATGATTTTTGCCTTTGCGCCAATTACTGCATTATTACTGGGTGTAAGCGATATTCAGGTGCCATGGGAAACCTTGCTTATATCGGTATTACTGTATGTGTTGTTGCCATTATTGGCTGGTGTAACAACGCGTTACTTGCTTAATCGTCGCCATGGCTTAGCCGCTGTTAACTCATTTTTGGCCAATTTAAAACCATGGTCGATTATCGGTTTACTGGCCACAGTGGTGTTGCTGTTCGGTTTTCAAGCTGAAGTGATTGTGTCAGATCCGCAAACCATTGGCTTAATTGCCATACCACTAGTTATTCAAACGTACGGTATTTTTATTATTGGGTACATAGCAGCTAAATGGCTGAAATTAGCCCATAACATTGCCGCCCCAGCTTGTTTAATTGGTACATCTAACTTTTTCGAGCTAGCTGTCGCTGTGGCGATATCGTTATTTGGGCTGCACTCAGGAGCCGCGTTGGCTACGGTTGTAGGGGTATTAGTTGAAGTGCCGGTGATGTTATCGCTGGTGGCCATTATCAATCGGACTCAACATTGGTTTAACCATTAATTAAGTCAGTTTGTGAATTCGGCTTTGTGAATCAATTTATGAACATATTTTGAAGTTACTTTTTGGAGTTAACCATGCAAGCTCATCCTTATGATGTTTTAGCGTTAGATAATGGCGCCAAGCTGATTTTTACCCCGTGTCCTGGTACCAAAGATGAAGCATTAGCTGCGTCAGTTGCCACATTAAAGGCGGCGGGTGCAAAAATGCTAATCACTTTGATGTTTGATGACGAAATAGTGCGTAATAAAGCGGAGAATTTACCCGCAGAATGTGCCTCACAGGCCATTACTTGGGTGCAATTGCCCATTGCTGATGATGCTGCGCCAGGGCAAGCGTTTGAAACTCAGTGGTTAGCCCATAAACTCCAGATTATTGAATTGCTGAATAACCGAAGCGCTATCGCTGTGCATTGTAAAGGCGGTTCTGGCCGCACGGGATTAGTCATTAGTCTGATATTAGTAAGTTTAGGCTGGCCTAAAGATAAAGTGATTAATGCAGTGCAAACTCTGCGACCCAAGGCGCTGACTCATCCGGTTCAGCGTGAATATTTTGATGCATTTAATGGTTAGCATGTAGTGACTAACCTTTAACATTACCCTTAAAAATCAGAGCAAGCTTAGGACACCATCATGACAATAAAAATAGGCATTAACGGTTTTGGCCGTATGGGACGTTTATCAATGCGTGCGGCGTATGATTGGGACGATGTTGAAATTGTGCACATTAATGATCCCGCTGGCGATGCTGCTACCCTGGCGCACTTAATGACCTTTGATTCAGTTCATGGTCGTTGGCATCATGAAGCGACACATGATGGTGATGCCATAGTGATTAAGGGTAAAGCTATTCCTTGCAGTCGTAATGTGGCCACCCAAGACACTGATTGGTCAAAATGCGATGTAGTGATTGAAGCCTCCGGCAAGATAAAAACCAAAGCCTTACTACAAGCTTACTTAGATCAAGGGGTCAAAAGAGTTGTAGTAACCGCGCCAGTAAAAGAAGACGGCGTGCTCAATATTGTGATGGGCGTAAATGAGCATTTATACGATAAAGCGATTCATCCAATCGTAACGGCAGCTTCTTGTACCACCAATTGTTTAGCGCCTGTGGTGAAAGTGATCCACGAAAAAATAGGTATTAAACATGGCTCGATGACCACTATTCATGACATTACTAACACCCAAACGATTTTAGATGCACCGCATCAAGATTTACGCCGCGCCCGTGCGTGTGGCATCAGTTTAATTCCAACCACCACCGGCTCTGCTACTGCCATTACTCATATTTTTCCTGAATTGAAAGGCAAGTTAAATGGCCATGCGATTCGGGTGCCGCTAGCCAATGCATCGCTTACCGATTGTGTGTTTGAAGTGGCTCGAGGCACAACGGCAGAAGAAGTAAACCAGCTTTTGAAGCAAGCAGCTGATAGCGAACTTAAGGGGATTATGGGTTATGAAGAGCGCCCATTAGTGTCGGTCGATTATAAAACCGATCCACGCTCAAGTATTATCGATGCCTTATCGACTATGGTGGTTAATGATACCCAAGTTAAGCTGTATGTGTGGTACGACAATGAGTGGGGTTACGCTAACCGCACCGCTGAGCTCGCGCGCAAAGTAGGTTTGGCGGACAAGGAATAAGCTAACATGGGGCTGTTAACTTTCAGTACATTGCCATCTCACATTAAGCAATATCTAATAATCACTGGTAATTATTGGGCATTTACCTTAACCGATGGTGCACTGCGTATGCTGGTGGTGCTGTATTTTCATCAGCTAGGTTACAGCCCGTTCAATATCGCGATGTTGTTTTTGTTTTATGAGATTTTTGGCGTAGTCACTAATCTTGTAGGTGGTTGGCTAGGGGCAAGGCTTGGCTTAAATAACACCATGAATATTGGTCTCTGCCTACAAATAGTTGCGCTAGCTATGTTGGCCGTACCAGCGGACATGTTGACCATAATGTATGTCATGGTTGCGCAAGCCTTGTCGGGTATTGCTAAAGACCTCAATAAAATGAGCGCCAAGAGTGCGATTAAAATGTTGGTGCCTAGTGATGCGCAGAGCAAGTTGTATCAATGGGTGGCCATTCTTACTGGCTCTAAAAATGCGTTAAAAGGACTGGGGTTCTTTTTAGGTGGCATTTTGCTCACGCTATTTGAATTTCGCGGTGCAGTGCTGTTGATGGCAGCCTTATTAGCTTGTGTGTGGGTGATGAGTCTATTGAGCTTAAAAGCGGATTTAGGCAAAGCGAAAAATAAACCTAAATTTATCGATATTTTTTCCAAAAGTCCGGCGATTAATTTGTTGTCGGCAGCGCGAATGTTTTTGTTTGGTGCTCGAGATGTATGGTTTGTGGTGGCGTTACCAGTGTTTTTAGCGGTGACATTTGAATGGGATCATTGGTGGGTGGGCGGTTTTATGGCGAGTTGGGTGATTGGCTACGGCATCGTCCAGTCATTTGCGCCTTATGTTACTGGTAAAAAACACGGCAAAGTACCAACAGGACGCGCAGCCTTTGTATGGGCTGGCTACTTATTACTTATTCCTGCTGCTATTGCTCTTGCGTTGCACTTTAACTTTTATATCCACGTGACATTAATTGCCGGATTAATGCTATTTGGCGCTGTGTTTGCCATTAACTCGTCACTGCACAGTTATCTGATTGTTAGTTATGCAGGTCATGATGGCGTGTCACTTGATGTGGGATTTTATTACATGGCCAACGCCATGGGACGTCTTATCGGCACCGTTCTTTCGGGGTTGGTGTATCAAATATACGGTTTAGAAGCTTGTTTGTGGATATCGAGTGGCTTTATAGCGCTAGCAACATTAATATCATTTAAGCTGCCGTATACGTTGTAATGCTTGGTGTTATTCTGGCGGCGCTTATGTTGACTCCTTTTCATTGCTCCTTTCGATACTGGTTCGCTAGTATCTGAAACTCTTACCGGAAACATCGGTAAAAAGTGCCTACAAGTCTGTGGCTCTTCCATAGCTCATTTTTCGATATTAAATTAAATCCTTTATAATCATGGTTTTAATTTTTTATTTACTGTTGGCACGATGTTGGCATTAGTAAAAACATAGTCGTTGTGTAAATGGTTAATTCTCAGATGGTTAGGTATGAGGTCGATATCAAAAGGATTAGCACATCACGCACCATACTGTAAATCGTACACCAAGGAGGTTTTTATGTTGGGCTGGACATTAATGTTTTTAGTTATAGCCGTTATAGCAGGACTATTGGGTTTTACTGGTATTGCTGGAGCCGCAGCAGGGATCGCCAAAATTATTTTCTTTATCTTTATTGTATTACTGGTGATTTCATTATTATCCAGTGCGATTAGAGGTAAAGGTCCCCGAGCATAGTAGGTAACCTGAGCTCTGAAGCCGAGTTAAGGTTAGCGACAAAACGTTATTCGATTACAACCATCATCTAGGAGATGAATATGAAATTATTAAAATTACTGACAATGGCAAGTTTAATGGTGTTTTTAACGGCTGGTTTATCAGCATGTTCAGACAATAAAGCTGAGAATGCTGGTGAGAAAGTGGATGAAATGATCCAAGATGCCGGTAATGCTGTTGAAGATGCATGTGAAGATGTAAAAGAAGGCATGAAGTCAGAAGATCCAGACTGTTAAATACAGTGCAATCTGATTAACTATTTAATCCGTTCAGAGCCGTTAGGTTATTAACGTAAAGTACATTGATGTCAAAGGTCACGACTTGTTTAGACTCATATAAGTCAATGTAAAATCTTAAGAGCGTGGCGCGAAGTGATTAGATAGTTATAGTGATAAGTATTGTCTTAAGCAGCACTCATGTGCTGCTTTTTTTAAAAAAGGAGGACCACAATGCTCACCCGTATCCATATTAAATATTATTATACCCTTGGTACGTTATTGGCTGCGTGCTTATGTGTGGCGCTTCCTTATGTGTTACTTAAGCTTGTTTTTGCGTGGCTTGCATTATCTTTAGGCTTGGTGAGTTCGGCGTATTGGTTTAATAGTGCAGGTATTTTCCGTAAACGCCAAGATGGCAGTATTCCTTGGTATATAGGTTGGAGCTTTATTCCGTTTTTATTGGGTTGCCAGCTATATAACGCCTGGGCGAGAAAAAATGACAAAGTTCCTGCAATACAAAAAATTGATAAGCAGCTGTATTTAGCCTGCCGGTTGTTTTCGGGCGATATTGACCGACTTAAGCATGAGAAAATTGATGCTATTTTAGATGTTACTGCAGAATTTGACGCATTAGAGTGGACTCTGGTTGATGAAAATATTGCCTATTTAAATATTCCGGTATTGGATCACAGCGTACCTAGCGTCGCACAGTTAAATCAAGCGATTAATTGGTTACATAACCAAGTCAGTAATGGCAAAAATGTCGTAGTACATTGTGCATTAGGTCGAGGGCGTTCGGTGTTAGTGCTAGCCGCTTACTTAGTGTGCCGTGAGCAAAATCGTAATGTTAATGATGTGCTGAAATCTATCAGTAGTATTCGTCAAACCGCGCGGTTAAATAAATGGCAGTTAGCGGCCGTCGAAAAAATGCATCGCCTGAATCAAATTCATATCCATAAACGCGCTTGGTTGATTGTGAACCCAGTGTCAGGTGGCGGTAAGTGGCATGATGAAGCCGATCATATAACTCAAACCTTGAGCGATTATTTTCAGCTTGAAGTCTTATATACCACTAAAGACAAGTCTGCGGTGCAACTAACCGAACATGCCAAAAAACAGGGTGCTGATATTATTGTTGCTTGTGGTGGAGATGGCACAGTTAACGAGGTGGCATCGGTGATTGTCGACAGTGATATTTATCTAGGTATTATTCCTATGGGCACCACTAATGCACTTAGTCACACCTTGTTTGGTATCACCAGTAAGTTAGTACCGGTATCGCAAGCGCTTGATATTTTGATTCAAGGTTATTCTCAGCGCATAGATACTGCCATGTGTAATGAGCAATTGATGTTGTTGCTAGCGGGCTTGGGCTTTGAGCGGAAAATGATACAGAAAGCCGATCGCGACCGCAAAAATGAGCTCGGACAGTTGGCTTACCTTAATGGTTTGTGGGAGGCGATAGATGAAAATCAGCCTTTGTCGATGAAATTACAGCTTGATAGTGGTGATATTCAAATGATTAACACCACGAGTTTAGTGATTGCCAATGCGGCGCCATTCACCAGTGTATTAGCCCAAGGAAATGGTGAACCCAATATTACCGATGGTTTGTTAGACATTACTTGGATTGAGTCCAGTGAGACATCACCACAACAATTATTGAGTATGACCGAGCTATTATTTGCCGGATTAACAGGCGAGCGTGAAGATGATCAGCAGAGTGGAATTCATCATGAGCAAGCTAAGACGATTCAGTTGAGCACGGACTCGTTGTGCAAATATGTTATTGATGGTGAGTTATTTGAGTCTGAAGATTTATGCATCAAGGTTAAACCTAAGTCATTAAATGTGTTGCTGCCTCAAGCGAGCAAACACATTTAATCACTTAGCACGCTGTTAAGGTTCGTCTGGACTCGTTTGGTCTTGGTATTTACTTAACTTGTTATAAAGGGTTTTAACGCTGATACCTAATTGTTTTGCAGTTTCATTTTTATTGCCCATAGATTCATCAAGGGCCTGATAAATTGCAGCTTTTTCTAGTTCGTCGAGGCGCATGCCCACAGGTATTTGTACGCCGTCAGTTAACGGCTCTGTTGAAGGTTCTAGCGATGACACCATGATATGGCTCGGTAAAATTTCGTTTTCTGCCAGAATATATGCACGTTCAATAGCGTGTTTCAATTCGCGGACATTACCAGGCCATTTTTGTTGTTGGATCAGGTTAAGTGCATCATCTGAAAACATTTTTGTGAGTTTTTCAGCTGTGTTTCGATATGCCAAAAAGTGCTGGGCGAGTCCACTTATGTCGTTGTTACGGTTGCGTAATGGTGGCACTTGGATGGGAAAATGCGCTAAACGAAAATATAAGTCTTCGCGGAAATGACCCGCATCAATAGCGTCGGCTAGATCGCGGTTAGTGGCGGCAATAATACGAACATTGGCTTTTTTAAGATGTTGTGAGCCCACTGAGCGATATTCATTATTTTCGAGTACGCGTAGTAATTTTACTTGGTGTTCTAACGGCATTTCGGTGACTTCATCAAGAAATAAGGTGCCGCCTTCTGCCTGCTCAAATACACCACGGTGATCTCGATGGGCACCAGTAAAAGCGCCTTTTACATGACCAAACAGTTCGCTGTCGACCAGTTCAGGGCTTAATGCACCACAGTTAATTGCGATAAAGGGTTCGTCGACTCTATGACTAGCCAAATGAATAGTATTGGCAACGAGCTCTTTACCTGCACCGCTTTCACCAACGATGAGCACGTTGCTCTCGGTGACAGCGACTTTACGAATAGTGCGATATAACTTGTGCATCGCACGCGATGAACCAACCAATAAACCATATTGGTCTAGTTCACTCGAAAAAGGCTGTTTTTGCTTAGTCGATTGCGATTTGAAGTCTCGGGCAAAGTCTTCTAGCGTGTCGTTAATCACATCAGCATCGTAAGGCTGGCGAAAATGATAACCAGCCGTTTTTGACATTAAATGATCTAAGTTGGGGTTTGGCTTACCTTCGGTTAAGAAGATGAGCTCAATATCAGACATTATCGAACTGTCAGTTAGCTCAGCGTATTCTTGTTGGCTTAATTGTGACAGTTCAATGATAGCAACGTCTATTGAGTTACTCTTCAGTTGGTCTAACCAGGACTGGTCAACTGAGCTGGCAATCTTATTAAAGTGCTGGCTACTTGGTAAAGCAAGTAGACGAGCTTCACCTTCTTGACGGTGTAAATGGTAAAAAAGTGTTGGACGTGGCATGCCGATTCACTCCCTGTGGTATGTAGTCCAATGTTTGTCTCGGGTGTCGTGTGACAACTAAAGACAATCATTCAGTGTTGTTAGGCCATTAACGTGTAACAAAATATTATAATAACACTAATAATCAGATGGTTAATTAAATTTTGTCCATGTGCAGACGTGCTTATGTTTAGGCTTTGCTTACATAATATGTGCTGGATCTCTATAGGTTATACAAGCTATAGAGCAAAGTACTAGTTAAATTATCGAATACAGGAGGATTTGCGTTGAAATCATATACTCGAGACGAACAAGTTGAGTCCGATGTGTGGCTTTTGCATGAAGCGATTGATTTATGCCAAGAGGGCGAGCAATTTTATGCCCAAGCAATACTAGGGGCCGACGATTACAACATTAAGCGGGTTTTTATCCATATGGCTGACATTAGAAAATGCATGCTAACGCGTTTAACACCATTATTTACGTTGATGCGATCCAGCCAAGCAAGACCTATGGACAGTAAAACCTTTCACCAACAATCTTCATATAAACACTATGCTAAGGCTGAACACCTGATACAGGATAAACCATTACCGCAGGTGATTGCAGTATTGGTTGAAACTGAGCAACAAGTATTAACTCAATTAAAGTACGCCGCTAAAAAAACTAAAAATAAGCGTGTCGCCGGGCAACTTGCCGAAGGCATTGCTTGGCTACAGATGAGTTTTGATACCATGAAACACCTTTCCGTTGCAGGTAATTAGTCTGCGGGTAATAAAAACGCCTGATAATGTTGATTATCAGGCGTTTTTTGTTGATGTTCGCTTCGTCACCTTTTAAGTCTAGTCGAGGTTAAGCCACTCTTGATTGCCATGAGGAAAAATTTACCTAGTATCGGTAAAAAAGTCCGATAACATTACTATTAAAAGTCATCATAGCAATGGAAAAATTTAATTAGTTGTTATTTTACATGTGGTTATAATTGTTGGCATGATTCGCGCATTATAATCCTTGATATTAACAACGGAGGAAATCTTTATGAAAAAGACCACATTATCTGTAGTAATGAGCATCATGTTAGGTTCAATGGCATTCGGTGCAAGTGCAGCACAAGATTGGCAAGATGATGCAAAAGATGCGTGGATCGATGGTAAAGCTGAAACCACACTTTTGTTAAATACTAATTTGAATTCATTCGATATTAATACCGACGTACATGATGGCAATGTGACCCTAACAGGTAAAGTTAACAGTAGTGTTGATAAGGCACTTGCCGGAGAATTAGTGAAAAGCTTAGATGGCGTTAAAGACGTCAATAATGAATTGTCGGTAATGAAGCCTGATAGCGATAAAGACACTAATGATCTCGCTAAAACTCTCACCGATTCAAAAGTCGCTACCGTAGTCAAAACGCGACTATTATTCTCAGCCGACGTATCTGGTACCGATATTGGCGTTGAGGTAAAAAATAGCGTGGTAACATTAAAAGGTTCAGTATCGAGTGATGCTGAACGTGATTTAGCTTTAATGATTGCCAAAAATACTGATGACGTAAAAGATGTTGTTAATAAGTTACGTGTCACTCAGTAATCTATTGATAATCTTTAAACCAGCCTTTGGGCTGGTTTTTTTATGCCTAAAATAGGCAATAAGTCACTATATTTTGATTATTAGCAACTAAAGTTAGCCGACTGGTCTATTCTTGTTTATCCTGTCATTGAAATGGAGGCTCAATGAACAAAAGTGCAGCAAGTAGACAATCAATATGCGCCGTAGGCGAAAAGCTTTTTGCGTTACACGGTTATAGTGGCGTGGGCATTAAATTAATTCTCGACGAGGTCGGTATTCCTAAAGGGTCTTTTTACCATTACTTTGCCAGTAAAGAGGCGTTTGCGGCAGCCGTTGCCGAACATTATTTTCAATTACGTATTCAACCTATTGCTATCGATTCAAGCGTAAATTTTAAAACTAATTTATCAACAATGCTTAATGGGTATCATCAACTCATTGATGAGCTGTTTAGTGGCAGTGAGCCTCGTGGCTGTTTAATGGGTAACTTAATGGTTGAAGTCAGTAGCAAAGCGCCTTTATTGCATCAAACCTTAAACCACCTTTATGATCAATGGTTGGGCTTATTGAGTGCGCTTATCGAGCAGGGGCAGCAGCAAGGCCATATCCGTACAGACTTGCCAGCATTAACACTAGCGAGTGTTTTTTGGGCGAACTGGCAAGGAACTATGCTACGCTGCCAAATTAAAGTCGATAAAATGACTGCTAAGCGAGCTTTAGTGCAGTGTATGCAGATGATGACTCGATAGATTCAAGTGCTGCAGCAGTGATTTTGAGCGTGTATTGTGGAAAAAATATTGCTACATAGAGCGGTTTTTTCGGTGTTTGGAGTAGGGTTAATTGGCTAAAAGATTATTACTTAGTTGTTTGGTTTTGCTGCTGTCGGCATGTGCGTCTAGTCCGCAAGTGGTTATCGCACCTAAGCCTGTGGTAGTTCCACCCATGCTTAAGCAAGCAGCGCCCAAGTGGAGCGAGTCAAGCCTGTTAAGTTTTCATAATCAATGGAAAGGTACGCCATATCGTTTAGGTGGCCTGAGCCGAAATGGCGTAGATTGTTCAGGGTTTGTGTATTTGGCCTACCTGAACATTGTCGGCGACAAACTACCTCGTACAGTGAATTCACAGGGGACTTTGGGTAAAGACGTGCCGCGCAGCCAGTTACAAACCGGCGATTTAGTTTTTTTTAAAACCACTCGGACGGTTCATCATGTCGGTATTTACATGGGCAATGATCGTTTTTT
This sequence comes from Shewanella vesiculosa, assembly GCF_021560015.1. Classification (NCBI taxonomy): domain Bacteria; kingdom Pseudomonadati; phylum Pseudomonadota; class Gammaproteobacteria; order Alteromonadales; family Shewanellaceae; genus Shewanella; species Shewanella vesiculosa. The sequence goes on from NZ_CP073588.1 coordinate 3,623,112, forward strand.
ACATGCCTCGACTAAAAAAGGGGTAAAAATTTCGAGTTTGAATAATATCTATTGGAAGCCTCGTTTCTGGTTTGCAAAACGTATAGACAATCCTACGTTTGAACAAAACATGTCGATAGCCAGTTTGGTCGAACATGTTCAACAGCAAGACCATTTATAATTTGGCAGCAGTTTAACTGCTGGTGCCGTTTATTTGCTTCAACCCTATGCCTGCATCTGAAGTATTGCTTGGGTTGTTTTCACCGCTTAGCATCGATATATTCATGTTATAAATAGCTGTTTAGGCTAAAACCACGACGTAAACGGACCCGTTATGCCAGACTCCAAGCATTGGACCTTAAAAAGTATTGCCAAAGAATTAGGTGTGTCGAATGCGACGGTATCTAATGCGTTTAATCGTCCAGATCAGTTGTCGGAAAAACGCCGCACAGACATTCTCGCTGCCTGCAACGAGCTAGGATATTTTGGACCTAATAAAGCCGCGCAATCTTTAAGGCGTGGTAAATTTGATACGGTCGCATTGGTGTTGTCGGACAGTATTGAATACATGGTATCAGATCCTGTGGCCAGTAAATTTATGAAAGGTGTTGCGGCCGTTTTCGAGCAACATAAAATTAATTTACTGTTGTTTTCTGGTAGCTCTGACAATGTGAATGGCGTCAATGATTTTGTCGATGGCTTTATTTGTTATGGTCGCCCCCCGTAACCGTTTATTGGCTGAGCAATTGAAAAAAATCCGTAAAAAAGTGGTAACGGTCGACTTTAATATTCACCGTAGTGCTTCGGTGAGTATCGATAATAAAGCCGGTGCCTATGAAGTGGCTAAGTTGGCGATTCAATCTGAGCAAGATCAGGTCGCAATTCTTGGATTACGCTTGCTTGATACCCATTTAACCTGCCGCGTGTATGATATTCATTCTATGGAAATTGACACGTCTGTAGCGCATCAGCGTTTGCAAGGTTATTTGGATGCCATTGGTGATACTGGGGTTAAGCTTGGTGATGACCGCATATGGAATATCCCTGAAAGTAATGCCGACTTTGCGACCATAGCTGCCAAAGAGGCGCTTAATTGTGTACCGCGTCCGAATGTATTTTTGTGCATGAGTGATTTAATTGCTTTGAGTTTAATGCGCGAGGCAATCCAACAAGGTTTACGTATCCCACAAGATGTTCGAGTGGTGGGTTTTGATGGTATTGACGAAGGTACTCGGGCGATCCCGCCGCTGACGACTGTGTTCCAGTATTCAGAACAAAAAGGCCGTAAAGCCGCTGAAATGTTTATTGCTGATGCCCATCATGCTGAAGTGTTAGGTTATGAATTGTCACGTGGTGGCAGTTGTTGATGCAATATTGATGACCGGACGATTTCGATATAAATATGTTGATACAAATAAGGCGCCTAATAGGCGCCTTATTTACGTTTGAGCTTAAATTACCCGTCAGATTATCTGCTATGTTTAGCCAATAAATCGGCCAGCACAATGTGGGTCGATTGTTGGGCTGCAACTATGTTGATATGGGTTTCTTTAGTGGCAAAGTTCACGCTTAACTTGGCTGAACTGTCGCCATGCACCCAAGAAAGTGTCAACTGATTAGCCTGGTTTGTCATGGTGAACTCACCATTAAAGGCATCAAGGTTATTGCGAAGAGTAATCAGCTCACATAGCGTTTTAACAACCGGTTTTTGCATCGCGGTTTGAATGTCGCTTACCTGTAGATAAGGGCGGTTAATGTCACGACCTACCTGAGTTTGATTCAGCAATTTCATGGCATTAGGCACAGCCAGTAAGCCTGTGTAATACACCTGCGGAATACCTGGAGCAAAAAATTGCACGCTTCGAGCGATTAAATAATCAATGTCATTTTGGCCAAGCGCATCGTAGTAGGTGCAATTAACTTGATATAGATCGACATTGCTGGCTGCCGCGCCCGTTGCTTGTAAGCTTTCACCTTTGCTATTGCTATGGATGCGGTTAACTAGGTTATCAATTTCTGCAGCGGTTAATAAACCTGCTTTATTGCCAACAGGGCCAGCGTCGATAATACCAATACCGTCATGAGTGTCTAATACTGTGACACAGTTGCGTGGTGCAATGGATAGCCAATGGCTTAATGCACTGACATCTTGGCTAAATAGACTGTGAAGGATCAATGGCGGCAGCGCAAAGTCGTACACCATGTCTACCCGCTTAGCGATATCGAGTTGGGTCATGTAGTGCGAATGAATTTCGGCAAGGGTGGTCATGCCTAGGCTGTTGGCTTTTTTGGCTAACTCATCGACAAATTCAAATGACTCTTCAATCATAAAGCAGCTCGTGCCCGGCTTTTTAATCGCATAGCCAGCAGCGTCAAGACGAATAAGATCGACTTTGCTTTCATGAAAACGCGTTAGCACCTTGTTTAAATGCGCCTGACCTGCAGCAGTATGCACATTAATATCAATTTGGTTTGAGGTAAAAGTCGTCCAAAACTCGGCTTCTGTCCCGTCGGCAAGTTTATAGGTAGTGAAGCAACTACCTGGACGTGGACGATAAATTTTAGCTTGGTTTTCTGCGCTCAACCCGTCTGGAAATACGCTCTCTTTAGTTAAAAATAAATCCCAGTAAACAGAACTTTTACCGTTGGCAAGTACGTCTTGAAACTCGGTAGACTCCGCTGACATGTGGTTAACGATTAAGTCGGCCATGATGTCGTATTGCTGGCCAATCTGCTTTACGTCATTCCAATCACCAAGACGTTCATCTACTTTTGCATGGTCTATAGGGTCAAAGCCAGCATCGCTGCCGTCGATTGGATAGTAAAAAAGGTAACAGATGTACGCCACCAAAGAGATTATGAAGTTCTGTGTCGAGAACCTGTTTGAGTCCTTTTAAGTCTGAGTGCGCTATACGATCTACGTAAGTGATCAGCTGAACATTATTTTTCATTTTGGTGACTCTTAAAGTAAGTATTTAAAAAAACTTAATCGATTAAGTTGTATATTTAACCAATATGAAACATTATTCAAGGGCTTTGTTTAAATATTGAATTCGTTTTCTGTGGGAGAAGACGAATGTGTCGCCATAAATAGACAGTGTGACCACAAAGAAAACATATAACAATAAGGTGAGAAGTATGGTTAACCATATGAAAGAGCTAGATAATTGCGGTAACTCTAGGATAAGAATACTAACGTATTTAATGTTTTTTATGTTTGCCATGACCTCTGATGCAGTGGGAGTGATTATTCCTGAGTTGATTAACACATTTGACTTATCGATGTCACAAGCGAGCGCATTTCATTACATGCCAATGCTTTTTATTGCATTAAGTGGGCTGTTTTTAGGCTTTCTGGCAGATAAGTTAGGCCGGAAAGTAACGATTTTAATTGGCTTACTGTTGTTTGCGCTGGCCAGTTTTATGTTCGCTTTAGGTGAGTCATTTTATTATTTTCTATGTTTGTTGGCACTAGTGGGTATTGCTATTGGGGTATTCAAAACTGGCGCGCTAGGGTTAATTGGTGATATTTCAACTAACTCAAAACAACATTCAAGTACCATGAATACCGTTGAAGGCTTTTTTGGTGTGGGTGCTATGGTTGGTCCGGCGATTGTCAGTTATTTATTGATAACAGGCGTGTCGTGGAAGTATCTGTATTTTGGTGCTGGGGCGTTTTGTTTAATATTATGTTGGTTAGCTTATAAGGCTGAATACCCGCAACTTAAGCGCTCATCTACTCAAAATATTAATCTCGCCAGTACGTTTAGCATGATGAAAAACCCTTATGCATTAGGCTACTCTTTAGCTATTGGGCTTTATGTTGCTACTGAAGTGGCTATTTATGTTTGGATGCCGACGTTATTACTCAACTATGAAGGTGAGTTGGCATTAATCGCAACGTATGCGTTAACTATCTTTTTCACATTGCGGGCATTGGGACGTTTTCTGGGGGGATGGATCCTCAATCAATTCAGTTGGCAACAGGTGATGTTTTGGTTCAGTCTGGCAATTAGCTTATGTTATTTAGGCGCTATGGTGTATGGCATTTCGGCTGCGGTTATTTTATTGCCTTTATCAGGTTTGTTTATGTCTATGATGTATCCGACATTAAATTCTAAAGGGATCAGCTGTTTCCCGGTTGATCAACATGGTTCGGTTGCTGGAGTCATTTTATTCTTTACTGCACTTTCTGCTGCATTAGGTCCCTTGTTAATGGGACTGGTAGGCGACATATTTGGTCATGTTAAATACGGGTTTTATTTAGCCACCGGCTTTGCATTTATGTTGTGCTTTTTGGCAGCATACAATCTGTTTCGTGACCCCTCAGGGCATTTGTTAACCGCTGACGCTAAATAATCAACAACTACTATTATAAATATTTAATTTATTAAACATCTACTTAGATGTTTTTTTAATCCAGTTAACGATAATTGAACATAAATTGTACTTGCAATTTACCATTTAGTTGCTAACTTGTAACTTAATCGATTAAGTAAAAGGTTTAAGTTTAGCGCCTTGATTAGCTATTGAGATAGTTTGGGGCTTAGTTCGATTGATGAATATATTACTGATGTTGTTATGGGGAGATAAGACAACATCAATACACTCTATGTGGGGACATAAAAATGATAAAAAGCACATCTAAAAAATTTGTATTGAGTACGCTAGCTGTGATGGTCAGTTCAAGCTTGTGGGCTGCTGACACTGACACAGTGGAAACTAAAAAAGACGCCATTGGTCTTGAGCGCATTGTGGTAACGGGTGTCGCACGTGGTACACGTGTAATGGACTCGAGCGTGTCAGTGAGCAGTGTGTCACCAGAAGATTTAGCCATTAGCTCACCTCGTTCATCAGCCGAAGCGTTCCGTATTATTCCGGGCATGAAGGTTGAATCGACCGGTGGTGAAGGTAACGCCAACATTGCGGTACGTGGTTTACCGGTTGCCTCTGGTGGAGCTAAATTCTTGCAAATTCAAGAAGATGGTTTACCTATTTTACAGTTTGGTGATATTGCATTTGGTAATGCGGATATTTTCTTACGTATTGATTCTACAACACAAACTATTGAATCAATCCGTGGTGGTTCAGCCTCAACAGCTGCCAGTAACGCACCAGGCGGTATTATTAACGTCATTAGTAAAACGGGCACCAGTGATGCTGGCAGTATTTCGTCTACTGTGGGTCTTGATTACGATACTTTGCGTACTGATTTTGAATATGGCGCAAGCATTAATGACTCAATGCGTTTTCATATTGGTGGCTTTGTGCGTACCGGTGATGGTCCGCGTGATCCTGGTTACACCGCGAACAAGGGTGGCCAAATTAAAGCTAACTTAACCAAAGAATTTGATTCTGGTTATGTGCGTTTATATGTAAAGCACTTAAATGATAAGAGCATTGGTTATTTGCCGATGCCAATGTATTCAGATGGCAGTTCAATACCTGGATTTGATGCCCAATCTGATACGGTTCATTCGGCTAACATGTTATCAACCCTGCGCTTAGATGCTGACGGCAATATCAGCCGTGGTGATATGCGTGATGGTATGAATCCGATTGTGAATTCAGTTGGACTAGAAGCTTCATTTGATTTAGGCGATGACTGGTTAGTTGAAAACCGTTTCCGCATCTCGGATGTTAGCGGTAATTTTATGTCGTTAATGCCTGCCGAAGTGGCTAACAGCTCGAGTATTGCTGACAGTATTGGTGGCAGCGGATCATCACTGATTTATGCTAATGGTGCCAAAGCGGGTCAAGCATTTGATAGTGATTTAGCTATGCGCGTACACAGTTTTGATGTGACCATGAATGACTTTGGTTCTATCGTCAATGACATGAAATTAACCAAGACGTTTGATGATTCTAATGTCACTTTTGGTTTTTATACTGCCACGCAAAATATCAATATGACTTGGATGTGGAACTCTTATTTGATGGAAGTGCAAGGCGATAATGCGGCACTTTTAGATGTGGTCGGTGCCGATGGCACTGAGTACTCAGATAATGGTTTATACGCTTATGGCGTGCCTTACTGGGGCAATTGCTGTCAACGTAACTATGATTCAGACTACACTATTAAAGCACCGTATATTGCTGCGTCATCTAAGTTCGGCGATTTATCATTAGACGGTAGCGTGCGCTATGACTCTGGCGATGCCAGTGGTTACTATGCGGGTAATGTGCAATCACAAGTGGATATGAACCGTGATGGGGTGATTTCTCAGCCTGAGCTAAGTGTGTCGTCAATTGATAATGCTAACCCACAACTAGTGAATTATGACTGGGGTTACCTATCATATTCATTAGGTGCTAACTATCAAGTATCTGAAGATTTAGCCGCATTTGGTCGTATCAGTCATGGTGGTCGTGCCAATGCTGACCGTTTATTGTTTGGTAAAGTGAATGCCGATGGTTCAGTTTCTGACGAAGACTCTGTGGATGAAGTAGACCAGTACGAAGTGGGTGTGAAGTATCGTTACGATAGCGTGTCGCTATTTGCCACGGCGTTTTACTCTGAAACAGAAGAGCAAAACTTTGAAGCCACTAGCCAAATATTCTTTGACCGTAAATATGAAGCCAAAGGGATTGAGTTAGAAGGTGCTTATTATGTTGGTGATTTCGACTTCCGCGGTAACGTAACCTGGACCGATGCTGAAATTGTTAAAGATGCCCTTAATCCAAGTGTAATTGGCAACACACCTCGTCGCCAAGCTGATTTTATTTACTCGCTAATGGGTCGTTATAACTTTGATAAAGGCTCTGTTGGGGTCAATTTGATTGGTACCACTGAGTCTTATGCTCAAGATAATAATGACCTAAGTTTTGATGGTTATACTCAAGTCAATGCGTTTGCATCTTACCAGTTAACCAATGCGTTATCCGTCGCGCTTAACGTCAATAACTTGTTTGATACTGTGGGTATTACCGAAGCTGAAGAAGGTTCTGTACCCGATAACAATATCATTCGTGCCAGAACCATTAACGGTCGTACAACCAGCGCCACGGTTAAGTACGAGTTTTAATCGTTTATTGTCATAACCTTAGTTGTAATAGTATTAGTTGTATTAGTTTTTAGAAATCCCTGTTAACAAGCCCATGCAAATGGGCTTTTTTTTGGACGTTTTATATGAGTACATTATTGAGTTTTGGTGAAGTATTAATTGATTTACTTCCGGTGGGCCATTCTGGTTTGGTTCACGAGCCTATCCCTGGCGGCGCGCCTGCCAATGTCGCTGTGGGTTACGCTAAATTAGGTGGTAAGAGTCTTTTTGCTGGTGGCATTAGTGCTGACGATCATGGCCAGTTGTTAACAAATACACTGGTAGAACAAGGTGTTGATGTTAGTTGTTTAGCATTAATACCAGATGCTGCTACTGCCACAGTGTTAGTTAGTTTGGATGCGCAGGGGGAGCGGTCGTTTAGCTTTAATCGGCAGAACACTGCTGACATGCTATACCGTGAAGCTGATTTTGATGCTATCGACTGGTCAAAAATTGATATTTTTCATCTTTGTTCTAATACCTTTACTGAAAAGGCTATTTTCAACGCCAGTCTTTATGGTGCTAAAAAAGCGCATAAGGAACAAGCATTAGTCAGTTTTGATGTTAATTTACGCTTGTCATTATGGCAAGACACTCGGTTGTTATCAGCCCGTGTGGAGCAATGCTTTCGTTATACTCACGTGCTTAAAATGAGTAAAGAGGAAGCATTGTATTTGGCTCAGGAGCGTGGGGCATCATTTGACGAATATTTAGCATTCTGTATTGGACAAGGGGTGAGGTTAATTTTGGTCACCAATGGCCCAGAGTCCATTTTATGTCACAGCGCTGAATTTTCCTTTGAGTTGCCGGTGCCTAAAATTGTCGCCACAGATACTACAGCCGCCGGAGATAGTTTTGTTGCGGGGTTCTTATATGAACTTGGCAGTGATGAAGGATATTTAGCGCCAGAGCTTTTAGTGCAAAAATTGCTTAATCGAGTGAAGGTTCAAACTGCTGCTGAGTTTGCGATTAAGTGTGGTGCGATAACGTGTGCGAAAAAAGGCGCATTTCCTGCGTTGCCCGTTTGGTCACAAGTGCAATAATGGATCAAGTGGGTGTAGAGTAGCGTTATTAGTCATAAAAAGAGGTCACCCTAAGGTGACCTCTTTTTGGTTATCATTGAATCAATAGCGTGGTTAATCTTGGGTTATGCTTGATTCAGCTAATTCGGTTTTATTTTTGCCACGTTTTGCGAGGGCATAATAAAACAGTGGCGTTAAGATAAGGCCAAAAATAGTTACCCCAATCATGCCAGAGAATACCGCAACACCCATTGCTTGACGCATTTCTGAACCTGGTCCGCTAGAAAACACCATAGGTACCACACCCATAATGAAGGCTATCGAGGTCATTAAAATAGGTCGTAATCGTAAGCGGCCGGCTTCAAGTATGGCCTCTAATGGCTCCATGCCATCATCTTGTAACTCTTTGGCAAACTCAACAATGAGAATCGCATTTTTGGTTGCTAGCCCCACCAGGACAATTAACCCAATCTGGGTAAAGATATTGTTATCTCCACCGTAGATAAGAACCCCTGTTAATGCCGACAATAGCGTCATTGGAATAATCAGAATAATGGCTATAGGTAAGCTTAGGCTTTCATATTGCGCGGCTAAAACCATAAACACTAACAAGATAATTAATGGATAAATATACGCGCCCGCATTACCTGCCAGGATCTGTTGGTAGGTGAGTTCAGTCCACTCGTACGTCATGCCATTAGGTAAGGTTTCAGCTAAAATCTTTTCAATGGCAGCTTGTGCTTCACCGCTACTAAAGCCAGGTGCAGCACCACCATTGAGTTCGGCTGTGGTAAAACCGTTGTAATGCATCACTCGGTCTGGACCAGATGAATTGGTGACATTAATAAATGAACCAATAGGCACCATTTCACCTTGGTTGTTACGTACTTTTAGTTGGGCGATTTGTTCAGGCGTTTGTCTAAACTGCTCATCTGCTTGTACGTTAACTTGATAAGTGCGACCAAATTGGTTGAAGTCGTTGGCGTAAACCGAACCCATGTATCCCTGCAGGGTGGAGAACAATTCGTCTAACGATACCGATTGTTGTTTGGCTTTGGTGCGATCAATGTTCACTTCAAGTTGTGGCACATTGACTTGATAACTCGAGAACACTCCTGCTAGCTCAGGCGTTGCCCATGCTTTTTGCATCACTTGCATGGTCACTTTATACAACTCTTCGTAACCGTAATTAGCACGATCTTGAATTTGTAATCTAAAGCCACCAATGGTGCCTAAGCCTTGCACTGGCGGTGGCGGGAAAATCGCAATAAATGCGCCGTTAATCGAGGCGAATTTTTGATTTAACGCCGCAGCAATAGCACCTGCCGATAATGATGGATCTGTG